>NZ_JAZZJS010000073.1:0-4409 GCF_056180635.1 Denitrobacterium sp.
AGCCCTTCTCCGAGGTGCGCGTGGAAGGCGATTGCGTGTATGCCCAGGCGGGAGCCACGAACGAGCGCATTTCGGAAGCTGCTTGCGAGGCGGGTCTTGCGGGTTACGAATTTGCGTCGGGCATTCCCGGCACGGTGGGCGGTGCCGCCATCATGAACGCGGGCGCCTACGATGGCGAATTCGCGGGCGTGGCCCAGGAGGTAACCTGCCTTACGCCCGAAGGCGATGTCGTTACGGTGTCGCATGACGAGGCCTGCTGGTCGTACCGCCATAGCATGATGGACGAGCGTGGCTATATCGTCCTGTCTGCTAAGCTGTGTCTTTTCCCCGACGAGCCCTCTGCCATCCAGGCGCGCGTCGACGACCTCACCGAGCGAAGGGAATCGAAGCAGCCGCTCGAGATGCCCAGCGCGGGTTCCACGTTCAAGCGCCCCGAGGGATATTTCGCGGGCAAGCTCATCCAGGATTCGGGCTTGCGCGGCTATCGCATCGGGGGCGCCCAGGTATCGGAAAAGCATACCGGCTTCGTGGTGAATGCCGGCGGTGCGACGGCTGCCGACGTGCAGGCGCTCATCGCGCATATCCAGAAGACCGTGCGCGGGCAATTCGGCGTGGAAATGCATCCCGAAGTTCGCATGTGGGGCTTCTAAGCGCATACTGTCGCGCTTCTGCGCCTATTTCGTAACGAAACGATAAACGGCCGTCTCGTTTGACGCTTTCTTCAGATTTCCCTTCTAGCGTAGAGGGGGAAGAGAACGAAGGAGCGTATATGACCGAGACGGCTGCAGTTGCGAAAAAGAAAGGCACCCTATTCCAAAATCTATCGATTGCCCAGGTGGCGGCTACGGCGCTTGCCGCAGTGACCTCGTTGTTGCTTTCATCCCAGATAGGCATCGCGGGCTCGCTTCTGGGTACTGCCGTGGGCTCGATCGTGGCCACGGTAACCGCGCAGGTGTACAAGAACATCATGCTCGCCTCGGCGGACAAGATTCGCTCGAACGACGATGCCACCGATGCGAAGGCGCCCTCCGATTTGGCGGGGAAGGCATCGCCCTCGCCCCTCACGCGCGATGATGGCGGTCATTCCCAGGCGGCCGACGCGACTGCCTGCATGGTCGTTTCCGATGGGACGTCGGTTATGGCGACTCCGGCGTATGCTTCCGCGGCGGCTACCACGCAGACGTCTGCGGCCGCGCATGTGCGGGGACGGCGGGAAGCGTCCGCGCGCAACTCGCTCATCAAGGCGCGCAGCAACCGCGCGCGCAAGGCGCAAGTGCAGAGACGCGCGATCATCGTCTCCGTCGCTGCGGCTCTTGTGGCCATCGCCCTCACTGCTGGCCTGGTGCTTCTGGTGACGGGCGGCCAGGGCTGGGGGAGTACCGAGGTGCTCGCCCCGTCGTCTTCGACGCAAACGCAAAGCGCGGCAAGCGATACGTCCGCTTCGTCTTCGGGCGAGACGCATCAGCGCGAAAGCGCCCAAGCCTCGTCGTCGGAATCGACTGCCAACCGCGAATCGAACGGTACGACGTCTGCCAATGGCCAGTCCTCCCAGAGTGGCTCCACCGAGAACGCAAATTCCACTTCCGCAGCGGGAAATGCCTCCTCGTCGAATTCCTCGAGTTCCAGCTCGGGTGATGAGAGCGATTCTTCGAGCTCCGATTCCTCCTCGAGCGGAACATCGAGCTCAGGTTCGAATTCCTCGCAGGATTCCTCGAGCTCTTCCGAAAGCGGATCGTCTTCGTCCGACTCCGCGTCGGAATCGGGCAGCCTGTCCGCTCAGAGCGCGTCGGGGTCCACTTCAACGAACTAGCGCACATGCGGCGTTTGCATGGCGTACTTCGCGTGATGCGAAAAGCGCCTGCCGGAGCTATCCGACAGGCGCTTGCTCGTGCTATGCGGTGGTGGGGCTAGCGCGTGAGGCGCACGCCCACGTACTGCGCGGTGGCGGGCAGGCCAGAGTTGCTGTACACCTCGGAAAGGGCGCAGGCGCTTACCGTCCAGTTGTAGGTGGTGCCGTCGACCTCGATCGTGCCCTTCTGGTACGTGTTGCCGTTGGAGTCGACGCCCGAATCGCTGACCGTTGCCGCGTCGAAGCCCTGGTTGGCCATGGCGTTGGTGACGGCCGTGTCGACGGTGCCCGACGTGAAGTCGGCGTAGGTAAGATGCAAGTCGACGGTGTCGGCGTTCTGCTGTTCCAGGCGCCAGCTGCCCGTGAGGAGCTTCACGGCGTCGGACGAGGAAAGCTTCGAGATGCCCGTTGCGTAGTAGGCGAGCGCTTCGGCGGTGGACACGTCGGAAGGAAGCTTCACGAGGTTGATGGCCTGCGTGCCGCTGGAAATCGACGAGATGTCGACGACCGTCTGGCCCTGCTGCGTCTGAGCCTCGATGATGCCCTCTGCGTCGAGGCCGATGAGGTTTATGAGTGCGGGCGACTGCACGGTTTCGCCGCGCGTGAGCATTTCGTTCACGGCTTCCTGCTGGTCTTGGCCGCCGTACACAACCGAGGCGTAGCAGTTGATGCCCCACGAAATGCCGATGATCAGCGCGATGAGCGCGATGGCGCCCAGCAGGTAGAAGTAGCGTTTGGGGAGGTCGAGCGGACGCGCGAGCGCGCTGCCGTCGAGATAGCGCACGGGGCCGGAGGTTTCCGCGACGTGCGCGCCTGTTTCCTTCGGGCGAAGGAACTGGGGGATTTCCAACATAGATGCTCCTTAGCGTTTAACAGGGGATGATTATAGCATTCGGTCTGGAGGTTTCCCAATGGCGGCCCCGGGGGCGCTACACTGTCTGTTGACAGAAAACACGGGAAGGAATCGGGAAGCATGCGAGATATCTCCACTGCCACGATAACCCGGGAAATCGCGCGCCTCTGCAAGGAAGCCGCGTGCGATTTGCCGAAAGACGTCGAGGACGTGCTCGTTCAGGCCGCGGAACGCGAGGAAAGCGAATTCGGGCGCTGGGCCATGCAGAAAATCTGCCGCAATGCGCGCATCGCACGCGAAGACGGCGTGCCCATGTGCCAGGATACGGGCATGGTCATCGTGTTCGCCGAGGTGGGCCAGGAGGCGCACATCGTGGGTGGCAGCTTCGAGGAAGCCGTAAACGCGGGCATCGCGCAGGGCTACACCGAAGGCTACCTGCGCAAGTCGACGGTAATCGACCCCGTTCTGGAACGCGTGAACGCTGGCGATAACACGCCCGCCATCATCTACACGCGCCTCGTCCCGGGCGATAAGCTCACGCTCACCATCATGCCGAAGGGCGCGGGCAGCGAGAACATGAGTCGCCTGTTCATGCTCAAGCCCGCCCAGGGCCTGCAGGGCGTGAAAGACGCCGTGCTGCGCGCGGTTGTGGAAGCGGGCGGCAACCCCTGTCCTCCCACCATCGTGGGTGTGGGCATCGGCGGCAACGCCGACAAGGCGCTCATGCTTTCCAAGGAAGCGCTTCGCCGCGAAGTGGGCGCCCCCAACCCCGATGCGCGCTACGCCGCGCTCGAAGCTGAGCTGCTCGAGGCCATCAACGAATCGGGCATTGGGCCGCAGGGCTTCGGCGGCCGCGTTACCGCGCTTGCCGTGCATATCGAAACGTACCCCACGCATATCGCCACCATGCCCGTGGGCGTTACGCTGAACTGCCATGCCGCGCGTCATAAGCAAGTCGTACTCTAGCGAGGGAGCCATGACGGATATCAAACGCATAACCACGCCACTCAGCCGCGACGTCGCACAATCGCTGCGCTGCGGCGACATGGTTTCCATTTCCGGCGTCATCTACACGGGTCGCGATGCCGCGCATGCGCGCATGACGGCCGCGCTCGACGCCGGCGAAGAGCTTCCCGTTAACCTCGATGGCCAGGTCATCTACTATGCGGGCCCCACGCCCGCCAAGCCCGGCAGGGTCATCGGCAGTTGCGGCCCCACCACGAGCGGGCGCATGGATTCCTTCACGCCGCAGATGATCGAGCAGGCGGGGCTCGCCGGTATGATTGGCAAGGGGCCGCGCAGCCAGGAGGTCATCGACTCCATGGTGCGCAACGGCGTCGTGTACTTCGCGGCCGTGGGTGGCGCCGCCGCCCTCATCGCGTCCTCGGTGAAGGAATGCGAGGTCGTTGCCTACGACGAACTGGGCCCGGAAGCCATCCGCCGCCTGGTCGTGGAAGATTATCCCTGCATCGTCGCCGTCGACGCTCAGGGTGGCAACCTCTACGAAGAAGGTCCTGCGCGTTTCCGCGTAGAGCGATAGATAGTTTTACCCAAGGAGCACCGCTACATGATTGACTTTTCGATTTTCCTTACCGCAGAAGCCTGGATCAGCCTTCTCACACTCGTCTTCCTGGAAATCGTTCTGGGCGTCGACAACATCGCGTTCATCGCCCTCACCACGAACCGCCTTCCCGAAGACAAGCAGCA
>NZ_JAZZJS010000074.1:0-1595 GCF_056180635.1 Denitrobacterium sp.
AACGACATGGCTACGATCCGACTTTTATCCATGCGGTCTGCACCCACAGGCACGTATCGGGTACGAACAGCGCCAGGGCGGCAATCGCCAACACGATAAGCGGCATGAAGGTCCTCACCGCATCGGATAGTCTATCGAGCATGAAAAGCGTCCTTTCGCGCTTCGGCCGGAAGATGGCACGAGCGTCGGTTTTTCCCTGTCTGGTTATTCTGCCTCTGATAGAGCCACACACCCCGGCAGTCAGGCAGAAAACAGATAGCGGCCTTCCAAAGCAGATAGTAGGGGGGAGGATCCACTGGAAAGCCGCCGCGTGGATTCTAGCAAGCGGGGAGAACGCGAACGTTACAAGAGGCACCACGACGTGTGAACAGAAACAAATATGTAACGCTGGCGCGCTTCCCGTGTCGCGTGCCACGCTTCCCGGCGTATCCTGTAGCAGGACCGGGATACGGGCGACGTGCGGAAAGGAACGCCATGAGCGAAGCGACGACAAGCATCAACCTCGCCGTCGCCGCGACGGGGCTCGCGATCTGCGTTCTGGGCCTTGCACAGGCGCTTATCGACCGGCACTTCGACAAGACCACGCACCAGTTCTTCACCGTCTTGTTCTCCCTGCTTGCAGCGTATGTGTCCTTCGACCTCTTCGGCCAACTGGCCTCTTTCCAGGAAGGCGAGGCTGCGGTTTTCGCCCAGCGGGCCCTGCTCTTCCTCGAGTCGATAAGCTCGGCTTCCGCAACCCTTGTGCTCTTGGCGTTCCTGCTGCATGCCTGTGGCGAGAACTGGCGCCGAAGCACGGCGTTTCGCATAGCGGCTTTCCTCTGGGTCGTGTACACGGCGATGCTCGTGTTCACGGAGCTTACGGGCGCCTTCTATTTCTTCGATTCCCACGGCGCCTACCACCGGGGAGAGTTCTACCCCATCCTGCTCCTCCCGCCGATCCTCATCATGGCCGATAGCCTTATCGCGCTCATCCGGCGCTGGAAGCAGCTCACCCATCGCGAATGCATGGCGTTCGGAGCGTGCATCATCCTGCCCGCGATAGCCATGGGCATCCAGATCTTCTCGTATGGCGTGTACGTCATCGTGCTCGCGACGGCCATTGCCGCCTTCGTGATGCTCGCAACCATCCAGACAGACTGGGCAGAGCGCTACTACCGAACGAAAGCGGAAAACACGCGCCTGAAATCCAATATCATGCTCAGCCAGCTGCAGCCACATTTCCTATGCAACACGCTCGGCGCCATCGGGCGCCTTTGCCAAGACTCTCCCGAGGCGAAGCAGGCCATCGGCACCTTTTCCCGCTATCTGCGCGAGAACGTGGACGCACTCTCGCAGGAAGCACCCGTCCCCTTCGAACGTGAGCTCGCGCACGCGCAGGCCTACCTGGAGCTCGAGCAGCTGCGCTTCGGCGACGACCTGCACGTCGTCTACGACATCGGATGCCGGGACTTCCTGCTGCCCACGCTCACACTGCAACCCGTGGTGGAAAACGCCGTGCGCCACGGCATCCGCAAAACCGAGGAGGGCACGGGCACCGTGGTCATTTCCTCCCGCGAACGACACGATTGCCGCGAGATAATCGTGAAAGACGACGG
>NZ_JAZZJS010000075.1:0-9034 GCF_056180635.1 Denitrobacterium sp.
AGGTGGGCATCGACACGTTCCGCATCGTCGAGGAAGACGACCCCACCACGCACGCGATGCACACCGAAACCTACACGGTGCCGCAGCACGTCGTGGACGCCTGCAACGAAGCGCACGCCTCCGGTCATCGCGTCATCGCCGTGGGTACCACGAGCGTACGCAGCCTGGAAAGCGCCTGGGATGCCGAGGCGGGCGAGCTCGTCGCACGCGATGCCGCTCACACGAGCCTCTTCCTGCTGCCCGGCAGCACGTTCCACGTGGTAGACGCCATGGTCACGAACTTCCACGTGCCGCGCAGCACGCTCATGATGCTCGTAAGCGCATTCAGCAGCCGCGACCACATCATGAACGCGTACAAGCATGCCATCGAAAGCGAATACCGCATGCTGAGCTTCGGCGACGCGATGTTTATCCAGTAGCGGCCAACAAGCACGCACTACGCAACGAGGCCCGAGCGCTTACCCTGCGCCCGGGCCTCGTTCTTGTATGAGCCTAGAGCCTATTCGGCAGCAGCCTCGGCGGTAACGGATTTGCCAATCGTGCGCTTCAAAACGAGAAGCATGCCGATTACCAGCACGACGCCCACAGCCAGGCAGATCGCCCAATTATGCACGAAGCCGGCGATGAGGAAGCAGACGAACGAAACGCCCGCGACCGACAGCGCGTAGGGCAGCTGCGTTGAGACATGCTGAATGTGATTCACATTCGCACCGGCGCTGGCCATGATGGGCGTGTCGGAAATGGGCGAGCAATGGGCGCCGCACACGGCACCTGCCAGGCATGCGGAAATGCCGATGGTAAGCAGATCGGGAGCGTTGGCGAAGATGGGAAGCACGATGGGAATGAGAATGCCGAACGTGCCCCAGCTCGTGCCCGTGGCGAACGCCAGACCCAGGCCAACCAGGAAGATAATCGCAGGCAGGAGCGCGTAGAGGCCTTCGGCCGCGCCTTCCATGAGGCTGGCAACGTAGGCGTCGGCGCCCAGGGCCGAGGTGGCGAGCTTCAGCGTGAGGGCGAACGTAAGAACCATGAGTGCGGGCACCATGGCACGGAAGCCGGTGATGAAGCAGTCGGTTGCCGACTTGAAGTCGATAACGCGACGGCAAAGCAGGTACACGAAGCTCAGAATGAGCGCGATGATGGAGCCCCAGGGCAGGCCAACCGACGCATCGGTTCCGCCGAAGGCCGCGGACAGATCCATGTAACCCTCGGACTCGGGATCCCAGAAGCCGCCCACGTAGAGCATGCCGATGATGCAGAAGATGATGAGCAAGAGCACGGGAACGAGCATGTCGAACAGCGACGCGCTCTGATTCTCCTCGCGCGTTTCCTTAGTGAGAGCACCCGTGTCGCCACTGCGATACGCCTCGAGCTCGGCCTTGGCCATGGGGCCGTAATCGAAGCCCATGATGCAGATGGCCACCACGAACACGATGGTGAGCAGCGAGTAGAAGTTATACGGGATTGCCTGCACGAACAGCTGAATGCCCGTTACGCCCGAATCGAGGTCGGCCGCAGTTGCGGAAACCGCAGCAGCCCACGAGGAAATGGGGGCAATCATGCAGATGGGAGCTGCCGTAGAGTCGATGATGTAGGCGAGCTTCGCGCGGGAAATGCGCTGCTCGTCGGTAACGGGGCGCATCACTGCGCCAACCGTGAGGCAGTTGAAGTAGTCGTCGATGAAGATGAGAACGCCCAGCAGGAACGTGGCGAGCATGGCGCCCACGCGCGTCTTGATATGGCGGCCAGCCCATGCGCCGAACGCGGACGAACCGCCGGCGGCGTTCACCAGGGCAACCATGATGCCCAACATTACGAGGAACACGAAGATGCCCGCGTTCCACGAGTCGCTGATGGCATTCAGGAAGCCGACGCTCATCGCGTCTTCGCCCTCTCCCACCGAGCCAGCGATGATGTAGTTAATGGTGTTGATGGGGTCGAACGATGCCAGCAGCATGGCGCCAACCAGAATACCCACGAACAGCGAGCTGAAGGTTTCCTTGGTAATGAGCGCCAGGACGATGGCAACGATCGGTGGTACGAGTGACCAGAACGATCCGATAAATTCCATTGCATACTCCTCTATACCCAAAAAACGGTAGAGGCATTATAATACCCCCACCGTTTCGTATGCGTTACGGAAGCGCTTTAATAGGAATAAAGCGCCTGTTAAGCGTGCAGTTACAGCTTGCAGACATTAACGGCCTGCATCTTGCCGTTCTGGCCGGGCTCCACATCGAAGCTCACGCGCTGTCCCTCTTCCAGCGTCTTGAAGCCAGGCTTGTCCTTTTCGATTTCCTTGTAGTAGACAAACAGGTCATCGCCGCCATCCTGCGTGATGAACCCGTACCCACGAGTCTTTCCCTCGGGGGTCTTGCCGCCAAACCACTTCACGGTACCTTCGGCCATGTTTCCTCTTTTCATCCATCCCCTATGGAGATTCACTTCCCATAGCGCGCTGGCCTGCGCGTTATGCGTAGCTATCGCTACTAAGTGAAAACTGTACACTAAAGTAACAATAATGGGACAAATATTTACCACTTTCGGCAATTATTTTCCGAATACGGGACCGAAGCGCCCGCAAATGGCTATTCAGCCTGCTCTTCCCGCAGAAATTCGCGCATAGAGCCTTCGCCGCCAAGGGATTCGG
Source organism: Denitrobacterium sp. (assembly GCF_056180635.1). Classification (NCBI taxonomy): domain Bacteria; kingdom Bacillati; phylum Actinomycetota; class Coriobacteriia; order Eggerthellales; family Eggerthellaceae; genus Denitrobacterium; species Denitrobacterium sp. The sequence goes on from NZ_JAZZJS010000075.1 coordinate 2,651, forward strand.
CGAGCTCGAAACCGTACGCTTCGGCAAGGGCGCGAGCCTGCTGCAAGCGCAGGAGCGCATCGTCTTCCCTGCCGGCACGCTGGAGGTATTCGGATTCCAGGAACATGCTGCGGCCAATGTACTCCGCCACGCCAGGGTCGGTGCCAGAAACCTGCAGGACGCTCGCGATGGAATCGGGCGAAAGGGAAAGCAAGACGCCACCGTCGATTTCCGTGGCAACGCCGATAGTCGCCTCGAGCAGCTCGGCCGCCGACTCGGGGTCGCCCTCGTCTTCCTCGCTCGCGCGTTCCATGCTGCGCTGAACGCCCTGGATGAACTGCATGATGAGCTTCATGAGATAGTCTTGCTGAAACACCGCAACCCCTTCGACGTACGCGTATGGCGCCTATTCTAGCGCGCTTTACTGACCCGATGGCGGCAAGATGCCCAAATGGTCGTACGCGCGGCTGGTTGCCTGGCGCCCCTTGGGCGTGCGCACGAGCAGGCCCTGCTGCATGAGGTAGGGCTCGTAGACGTCTTCCAGCGAATCGGGGTCTTCGGATAGCGCCGACGCGAGCGTGGAAAGGCCCACGGGACGCCCGCCGAATTGCTGGCAGAGCAGCTCGAGTATGCGATTGTCGACGGCGTCGAGCCCCAGCGAATCCACCTCGAAGAACTCGAGCGCCTGGGCGGCGGTATCTTCGTCGATAACGCCGCTGCCCTTCACCTGAGCCCAATCGCGCACGCGCTTGAGCAGGCGGTTTGCCAGACGCGGCGTACCACGGCTGCGACGCGCGATTTCAAGCGCACCCTCGCGCTCGGCAGGCACGTCGAGGATGGAGGCCGAACGGATGACGATGTCGGCGAGCTCTTCGGGCGTGTAGTAGTTCAGGCGAAACGCCATGCCGAAGCGGTCGCGCAACGGCCCGGAGAGCAAGCCCGTACGCGTTGTGGCGCCGATGAGCGTGAACTTGGGAAGATCGAGCCTGATGGAGCGAGCAGCCGGGCCCTTCCCCACCACGATGTCGAGCGCGTAATCTTCCAGCGCGGGATAGAGCACTTCCTCGACCATGCGGTTCATGCGATGGATTTCGTCGATGAAGAGCACGTCGCCCTCCTCGAGATTGGTGAGAATGGCGGCCAGGTCGCCCGTGCGCTCGATGGCAGGGCCGCTGGTGGTTTTGATGTTGGAGCCCATTTCATTGGCCACGACCGTGGCGAGGGTGGTTTTGCCCAGACCCGGGGGGCCCGAGAAAAGGATGTGGTCGACCACATCGCCGCGCTGCTGCGCCGCCTTGATGAGGATTTCCAGGCTTTCCTTGATCTTCGTTTGGCCCAGATAATCGGCCAGCTTCTGGGGGCGCAGGTTCCTGTCGAGCGCGAGGTCTTCCTCGGCGAGCTCGACCGATGCCGTGCGCTGACGCGCGTCTTCCGTACCGAAAGGCGCCGAAGGAACAGAAGGGGAATCGGCGCTGTACACCATTCCCTCGATGCGAACACCACCGTTCATTTAGGCCCCCAAACGCTTCAGCGCATACTGAAGAAGCTTCGTTTCGGATAGGTCTTGCGGAGCGCCCTTCAGGGCAAGCTCCGATTCGGCCGACGTGAAGCCCATGGCAAGAAGGTCTTCCACGGCGGCCTGATAGACGCTGCCGCCAGCAGCGCTCTTCGGCTCTTCGGCAGGCTGTGCCAGAACGCCCTGCAATTCCAGGATAATGCGCTGCGCCGTTTTCTTGCCAACGCCGGGAATGCGCGACACCGCGGCCACGTCGCCCGCGACGATGGCATGCGAAAGCTGCTGGGGCGCGAACGACGAAAGAGCGGCAAGAGCCACCTTCGGGCCTACGCCCGACACGCCAATGAGGCGCTCGAACAGCTCTTTTTCCTCGAGGGATACAAAACCATACAGCGTGAGCGCATCTTCGCGAACCTGCAGATGCGTATGCACCTGCACGGGCTGCCCCACCTCGGGCAGCAAAGCGAGCGAGTTCGCGCTCATGCCCACATGGTAGCCAAGCCCGCCAACCTCGATAATGGCGGCGTCGGACAGCTTCGCAGCTAGGACGCCTTTCGCGAAGGAAATCATTACACAAGCCCCTTTCCGGAAAGAGCGTTTTCATGTGTGGTATAGCAGATGGCCGCAGCCAGAGCGTCGGCAGCGTGGTCGGGGTGAGGGTCTTCGGGCAGAGCCAAGATTTGCCCGACCATGTACTGGATCTGACGCTTGTCGGCCGAACCGGTGCCCGCTACCGCGAGCTTGATTTGGCGGGGCGTGTATTCCCCCACGTGAAGATTGCTTTCGGCACAGGCAACAAGAGCCGCGCCACGCGCCTGCCCCGTGGCGAATGCCGCCGTGACGTTATTGCCGAACCAAACCGTTTCGATGCCCACGCACGTGGGATGAAAGCGCTGGATGACGGCGCCTATCTGCTGACAGATTTTCAATAAGCGTTCGGAAAGCGGCTGCGATGCGAGCGTGGTGACGCAACCGTACGAAAGGCACTCGAGCGTGGCGCCGCGCTGGGAGATGATGCCCCAGCCCGTATGGGCGAGGCCTGGGTCGATGCCCAGAATGATTCGCCGTTCCACCGAGCCTCCTTCGCATGCGCGCAATACAAACGTTTGTTCGCATTCTACCATACGATGGAGCTCCATTTCGGGAAAAGGAGCATCGAAGGAATATACACGCCGCGCGCACAAGACGCGAAACGCGGCAGTTGCTATTCGCCTGCCGCAGCCTGCTTCATGTAGGCAATCCATGCCTCGGCGGTGTCGTCGCTGATGTCGTGTTCGATCAGGCATGCCTCGTCGTTGGCGCGTTCCGCCGGTACGCCAAGCACGCCATGCAGAAACTCGTAGAGCATGGCATGGCGCTCGAGCACCTTGGCGCCATACTCGTACCCCTCGGCCGTGAGCGTGATATCGCCGTAATACGGCTGGTCAAGCATGCCCGCTTCCTTCAAGCTGGCCACGGCCTTGTTCACCGAAGCCTTGGAAACACCCAGATGAGCCGCCACATCTACAGGGCGGACCGACTGGTGGGGCGTACCACCCAACTCGACGATTGCCTCCAGGTAGTCTTCCCGCGAGGCAGACACGCGACGCGATGGCGACATATGCTCACTCATGCCCAAACCTCCCACGTAGAAGCCTTGCGTTTGCTCCGCAGCCCAGCCCGCGCTCTTGCCCGTCGCACGAGACGCACTGGCTGAACCGCACCAGCCACAGCCAAGATGGTAGCAGATGCGCCGCAGACATGGGGTTGCCCATATACGGAGCGGTTGCACATTACAACCTGGCTACAAAAGGCGGAAACAACCCTTTCAGAGCGAAAGAGCCTGCTCAAGGACCATATTGGAGCCCATAATCCGAACACGGACCGCCCTGCGCGTCTTTGTGCTTTCAAATACGTTTGGGTAAAATACGCTAGAACACAACGCAAGCATTACGTTGCGCATACGATCAAACACGCGCGTCCGCGCCCTAGCATGATATCGAAAAGAGGTCAGCATGCCCCTGGTTCTTCACGAATCTGCCGAGATGTACCTTGAGACCATTCTCAACCTTGAAGAAGAGCTCGACCGCGTACGAGCAGTCGACATCGCCCAGCGCATGGGCTATTCCAAGCCCACCATCAGCGAGTGGATGGGCAAGCTGCGCGACGCGGGCTACGTAACCATGAACGAAGCGGGCGGCATCACGCTCACCGACGCAGGCCGCGAAGTCGCCGTGAAAATCTACGAGCGCCACATCGTGCTTTCCGGCTTCTTCCGCTCCATCGGCGTGAGCGAGGAAACCGCCGTCGACGACGCCTGCCGCGTCGAACACTACATCAGCGACGAGACGTTCCTGCGCCTGAAGGAATTCATGGACAAGAACGGCGCGCAGAACTAGCACCCAGCGTCAAAACGAACGAGAGCCGGACGCACGTCACATGCTTCCGGCTCTCGTTTTGCATATACGCGTTTCAGGCGATTACGGGCGCTTTTTCGCGTCGTTGCGATTGAGGTTCTCGCGCCAGATATAGGGCGTGGTGCCCATGCAATCGGAAAATGCCTTCGCGAATTTCGAGGGATTGGCGTATCCCACCTCGGCCGCAATGGCGGCGATAGAATCGTCGCGACGGTCTTTCAGCAGCTCGCAGGCACGATGAATGCGGAACGTGCGGTACCACGTGTACACGGGCACGCCAAACACCTGCTTGAACGATTCCTTCAGCACCGTGGGCGACGTATGGCACTCATGCGCGAGCTCGGTGATGGTGGCTTGGCGCGTGATGTCGCGCATCATGATTTCCTGCGCCTGATACGCCACGGCGGCACGCCTGTTGGAAGGCTCTTCCCCCGTCAGGCACACGCGGCGGTCGCCCTGCAGAATACGCACCACGAGCAAGGCGAGCTCGGCGGTTTTCAAGCGCATGTAGCCCATGTCCTTCGGAGGGAGCATCTCGTAGAGCTCCGAGAAGATATGCGAAAGCTCGGGGTCGGATGGAACGCCGAAGAAATCGCCCATGCCAGAAAGCATCTCGAAGAACAAATCCAGATCGAGCTCGAGCGTCATCTGGGCGATCTTGCGCGCAGGCTCGCTGAGCATCGACGGCGACACGAGCACGCCGATGCCATGGAACGAGCCATGGGGCACGCGACAATGAGCCTGGCCAATCGAGCCGATGCGAATGATGAACGTCTCGCCCGAAGCGATGGAGCGCACGAGGCCGTCGTCGCACTTGTACTCGAGCGAACCACGCTGGCAGTAGCAGATGATGAACTCATCGGCATCGTGGCCACGCGAAGAGCGGAATTCGCACGCCGACGAATGCACGTCGACCGTGGCCACCCTAATGCCCGAGAAGAGCTCGTACCCGCGAAGCGCCCCTATTCCCGACCCACCAGGGCCAATGACGGAGTGGCGTATTTCGGGCGTTGCCGCCTTCTTCGATATCGTTGCCGTACGAGATACCATGCCGTCCCTGCACTCCCCCGCCGTTACTTGTGCGAAGTGGCGCTATGGGCCTCTTGCATGTTGGATACCATGCGGTCAACGGTGCCGCACGACGGGCAGCCCTCGCCACCCGAGCAGCCCGCGCAATCGCCGCACGAGCCTTCCTTGCCGCCAAACAACTTCATCATGGCGCGAACGCCGGGAATGGCGATAGCAGCAACGACGAGCACGGTGATTATCGTTCCGACGCTGACCAAAACGCGCCTCCTTTCGAAACCGGGGCGAGCCCTGAAAAGCCCGCCCCTTCCATCCCGCCGCGCACCCGCGGCGGGGCAACACTAATTCTTACGCAGAGGGCTGCTCGTTCACCGAGAGGCGAACCTCGCCACCTGCATTCTTGTTCGGGCGTACGAGCATGTACACGCCGAAGCCGAGCAGCGCGATAGCGACAACGGTGCCCACGCCGAACGTAGCTTCGCCCGTGGCCAGGCCAGCCAGCTGGAAGATGATGAGCGCGACGACGTATGCCAGACCGCACTCGTAGCCGATGGCCGCCCAGAACCACTTGCCGCTGTTCATTTCCTTGCGGATGGCGCCCATGGCAGCGAAGCAGGGAGCGCACAGCAGGTTGAACGCCAGGAAGCTGTAGGCAGCGGCGGGGAGCCATGCAGCCTGCAGGTTGGCGTACCAGCCACCGTCGCCCGCGTACAGAACGCCCAGCGTGCCAACGACGTTTTCCTTGGCGATGAGGCCGGTGACCGCTGCAGCCGCAGCCTGCCAATCGCCCCAACCCAGCGGGATGAAGATCCACGCAATGGCGTTGCCCAGAGCTGCGAGCAGGCTTTCCGCCTGGTCTTCCACGGGACCGAAGGAACCGTCGACGATGCCGTAGTTGGAAAGGAACCAAACCAGGATCGTGGCGAACAGGATGATGGTGAAGGCCTTCTTGATGAACGACCAGGCGCGTTCCCACATGCTACGCAGGATGGAACCGATGGTGGGCAGATGGTACGCGGGAAGCTCCATGACGAACGGAGCGGCCTTGCCGGCGAACGCCTTGGTCTTCTTCAGGATGATGCCCGAAACCAGGATGGCGCAAATGCCCAGGAAGTACGCGCTGGGGGCAACCCACCATTCGCCGCCGAACACGGCGCCCGCAAGCAGGGCAATGATGGGGAGCTTGGCAGAGCAGGGCATAAACGTGGTGGTCATAACCGTCATGCGGCGGTCGTTCTCGTTCTCGATGGTACGGGAAGCCATAACGCCCGGAACGCCGCAGCCCGTGCCGATGAGCATGGGGATGAAGCTCTTACCCGACAGGCCAAAGCGACGGAACACGCGGTCGAGGATGAACGCGATACGGCTCATGTAGCCGCAGCCCTCCAGGAAGGCCAGACAGAAGAACAGGACGAGCAGCTGGGGAACGAAGCCCAGAACGGCGCCCACGCCAGCAACGATGCCGTC
>NZ_JAZZJS010000076.1:0-25666 GCF_056180635.1 Denitrobacterium sp.
GGGCATTTCCTCCCTTGGCGACGTTGAGGTCACCGGCGGCGAGGTATCCGGCGGATCCGGCGGCGACGGCGGCTCGGCCGAAAGCGGAGCTGGTGGCGCAGGCGGTGCGGGCGGTAGTTCGCTCACAGCCGCAGGCGGCACGGGCGGCGATGGCGGTAATTCCATTTCTGGCAACGGTGGCGATGGTGGCAATGGCGGCTCGTCCGACACCGGCGACGGTGGCGCGGGCGGCGCGGGAGGCTCCTCAACCGATGGTGACGGCGGCGCAGGCGGTACGGGCGGCACCTCTAACGAGGGCGACGGCGGCGCCGGTGGCACGGGTGGCAATTCCACTAATGGCTCCGCAGGCGCAGGTGGCGCGGGTGGTCTCTCCGCCAACGGCGACACGGGCGCAGGTGGTGCGGGTGGCTCCTCCGTGAACGGCACCGCAGGCGCAGGTGGCGCGGGAAGCCCCGTGGGCGATTCCGGCACCATCGACTACTCCCCCGCCGAGACCTTCGTGAGCACGTATCTGAAGAACGGCGCAAATATCTTCTCCGACGTCGATGGCACCAACTACGAGCAAATCATCTCGGGTTCCGACGCATGGGATGCCCTCTCTGACGTTCAGCAAGAGCACGTGAATCAGATGCTTACCGAGAACGACAACGCGGAGGGTGCCGACACGTACCCCGAGCTGCTGGCAACGGCAACCGCGGGTACGCTCTTCACGAGCCTGTTCCTCACCGATGACGAGGTTATCTATACATCAGCCACAGCAGCTAACTGCTCGAAGATTATCATGGGCTCCGAACCCTGGGATGCGCTTTCCGACGCCTCGAAGGCAGTGGTGAACGCGCAGCTCGTCGCCAACGGCAACAACGAGGACAACAACGCCTATCCCAAGCTGCTTGCGGCGGCCAACGCGATTCGCGAACCCGCGAACGACTTCATCGATACCTACCTTACGGGCGACAATGGCATCTTCAAGACGCCTACCGCAGAGAACAACGCGCAAATTGTTTCTGGCGCCGATGCTTGGGACGGCCTGTCCGCTGACACGCAGACCGTCGTGAATGGCGAGCTGGCTGCGAACGGCAACTCCGAGGCATATGACACCTACCCCGAGCTGCTGGCAGCAGCACAAGAGCAGGCCGCAAACGCACAGGACTTCGTGGACACGTACCTCACCAAGAACGACGAGGTCATCTCCGAGCCCAGCGCCGACACGGCCGCGAAGGTGATCAGCGGCAATGCAGCCTGGAACGATCTGACCACCGAAGAGCAGAACCTCGTAAACGCAACCCTTGCCGTCAATGGCAACCAGGACCCGTTCGATACATACGAGGGCCTGTACACGTACTCGCGCGCCATCCTGTTCGCGCAGACGTATCTTACCGAAAACGGCAGCCTGGTCACGGGCGTAACCGACTCTAACAAGCCGAATATTCTGGCAGGCGAAGAAGAATGGACGCGCATGTCGCAGGACGAGCACAACCTGGTAAACGGCATGCTTGCCGAGAATGACAACAACGCCGCTAACGACACGTACGAGGAATTGCTGTCCCAGGCGAAGGGCGAAAAAGAGCCGGAGGCTACTACGGTGACCGTCTGGCGCCTGTACGACTCGGTGAGCGGCGACCACCTGTACACCACGAGCAACGGAGAGCGCCAAGCCGCGATGGCGGGAGGCTGGAACGACGAGGGGGCGGGATTCCAGACGCCCTCATCCGACGGAGCGCCGGTCTACCGCGTGTTCAACCCCGTGGTGGGCGGGCACCACTACACCACGAGCGCAGCCGAGCGCGACTCGCTCGTGCGGGCGGGGTGGAACGACGAGGGCGTGGCCTTCCTCTCGGCCGAGCCCTCGGCGGGCGCGCCGGTCTACCGCCTCTACAACCCGAACGCGGGGACGGTGTGCCACTTGTTTACCACGAGCCTCACCGAGCGCAGCAACGTGGAGGCCTCGGGCTGGAGCGACGAGGGAATCGCCTTCTACGCCCTCGCGTAACGAACCATCCCGAGCCGGTAATTCCATGCAAAAGCCCAGGTAAAACAAGACCACCCGAAAAACCACCCGCACGTTTTCGGCATTCCACCCGCTATCGTGTCTGCTGCGGAAGCGTCCAACCCCATAGCCTGAACCCATCGCAAGACAAAAGCTGCAACACAGGTCTACGGGAAGGAACAACATGGACAACATCACCTCGAGCCCGCTTTCGCGTCGCTCGTTCGCGAGCCTCATGGGCATGAGCATCGTCTCCGCTGCCGCATTCGCCACGCTCTCCGGCTTCCGCGATGCGGAAAAAGTCGCCGCCACGCACGACTACGACGTCGTAATCATCGGCAGCGGTGGCGCGGGCACGTCGGCTGCGGCATTCGCCGCCAAGGCGGGCGCAAAGACCATCTGCCTCGAGAAGCTCGCATGGCAGGGCGGTTCGAGCTCGCTGGCACTGGGCACGTTCTACGGCTCGGGCACCGTGCAGCAGAAGGAGCTGGGCATCGAGGACACCCCCGAAGACCTGTACAACTACTTCATGAAGAGCGGCGGCCAGTACGTCAGCGCCGAAATGAACCGCTTCATGGCCGACCACGCCGGTGAGACCATCGACTGGCTGCGCGAGGACCTCAAGGTTCCCTTCAAGGACACCATCAAGGGCAACGGCACCGACAAGGTGCAGCGCGGCCACATGTGCGCCAATGCCGCCATCGATGCGCTCACCGCAGTGCGCGGCCTGGCCAACGACAACGGCGCGGAATTCCGCTTCAACTGCACCGCCGAGGCGCTCATCAAGAACGACGAAGGCCGCATCGTGGGCGTGAAGACGCGCACCGACAAGGGCGTTGAAATCTACAACGCGAAGACCGTCATCGTTGCCAGCGGCGGTTTCGCGCGTAACGAGCAGATGATCGAACAGTACTGCCCCGACTTCGAGGGCGTATACACCGAGGTGGGCGTGGGCCTCATGGGCGACGGCGTGCGCATGGGCCTCGACGCCGGCGCAGCCTACTACGGCAACGGCGGCGTGAACGGCATCCTCGCCTGCCAGGTCGACCCGGGCCAGTCTTCCCTCATCAACAAGAACACGCTATGGGTAAACTCCCAGGGCGAACGCTTCGCAAACGAAGCGGGCGAATCGCACTTCATCTTCTACACGGTTGCCAAGTACCCCGACCAGCACTTCTACGCCATCTACGACCAGGCCATGGTCGACCAGCTGAAGGATGCCCAGAAGGGCAGCTTCCAGCACGGCCTGGAAATGGGCATCTTCGCCAAGGGCGACACCGTGGAAGAAGCTGCCGCCAAGCTCGGCATCGACGCATCGGCCACCCAGGATGCATGGGACGCCTACAATGCCATGGCCGAAGCTGGCGAGGACACCATGTTCCACAAGAAGGCCGACATGCTCTCGCCTCACACGCAGGCACCGTATTACGTGCTCACCATGGGCGTTTGCACGCACGGCACCTTCGGCGGCCTGCAGACGAACACCGACTTCCAGGTGCTCGACAACAGCGGCAACGTCATCCCTGGCCTCTACTCCGCCGGCGAAGTATGCTGCGGCACCTTCATCTACCAGAACTACCAGGCTGGCGGCTGTGGCTTGAACTTCAGCTACACCTCGGGCCGCTTCGCAGGCGCCAACGCCGCAAACGAAGCGCTCGCCTAAAACCCGGCATCATGCCGCATCCCCTCTGCGGATTTTGCACAACGCCCCCGTTCCCTGCAGCGGAACGGGGGCGTCTTCGCATGTGCGCATTGGCTATTCCAGGCGGATACGTACCCGATTAGAAGGCTAGCGGCGATAGTACTTCTCTCGAAGCTGGCTTTTGTTATGCACGTCCATCTTGCTGTACGCGTTCTTCACGTAGCCGCGCACGGTGTTTTCGGAAATGAAGAGCTCCTCGCCCACCTGGGCCTTGCTCTTCCCCTGCATGATGCAATCGACAACCTCGGCCTCGCGCTTGGTAAGCCCATACACCTCGACAAGGTCGACGCGCTGCGGCGCATCATCGCTAGCGCCAGGCAAACGCTCCTCGACGCCAGCTAACGCGACGGTTGCCACATCGGATCGCAGGCCCTCGAACATCTCGCGCCTGCGGGGAATGCTGTTCGTGAACATGACGGCAATGCTCATGGTAAGCGCCAGGATCATGAGAACGTCGATGAACGTGGTGACGTCATTGTGCGGCGGCACGATCATCACGAAGAAACGACCCGCTTCGCGCGCCAAGAGAAACACCGACCAGGCGGCCCCCAGGAACACGTACGGCACCACGCTCGCATGGCGGGCGATGTCGTAGCACGTGAACCAAAGCACGGAAAGCATGATCGAGTTCACGATGGCAATGCCCGTGGAGCCAAGCGACAAGCCAAGCCAGTTCAGCGACGTGAGCAGGATGATGCTCACGGCAACGAGCAGGAGCATGCAACGCCAGAGCGTGCTGTAGCGGATGAAGCGATTGCGCACGAGCACCAGGTACAGCCCGCCGAACGAGAACAACATGACGCTCGCCTGATGCAGCGTCTGGAATACCGGCGCAAGCTCGAACGAGGAACCATACGGGAAGCCACGCGCGATACCAATGGCGAACTCGATGAACGCCAAACCCAGAAGCAAGCGCACCCAGGTGGTAGGCGGCTCTTCGTCGTAGCGCGTATCGGCAGGAGCAGGGTCAAGCTCCCCTTCCCCAAGGCGGTCCTGCGTGAGGCGCAGCGACCATGCGAGCATCGCGAACGACACGGTGGGCATGATAACGCTCACCATCCCGCCCACGCGCTCGGGCAGATACCCCAGCACCATGCCGCCCAACGCGCCCAGCGCAAGCGACACGAGCGCGTAGAAGAACGATTCATCAGGCGAAAGACGCAGGTAGAATTCCATCCACTGGCCACCGCCCCACACGAGGCCGCAACCGGCGAGCACGCAGGCAAGCGCATTGAACGTGCCGGGATGAAGCTGCGAATCCACCAGGAACAGAATGCTCGCCACCGTCATCGCGGAAACGGAGAACCACGAAAGAAGGCGTCGGGCGTTCCGCGGGAAGCCGCATTTCATGATGAGCACAACCAGAAGCGCCATGAGGATTACGCGCGAGGCGTTAATCACCACGCTCGTCATGCCAGCGTCGGTGAACGCGTAGCGGTCGTAGAGCATGCACTGAATCCAGATGCGAATGGCCGCCAAACCCAAGAACGACCAGGAGAAATCGTGAAGGATAGCCTGAATGCGCGGTGTCTTGCCTAGCGAGCGAGCACCGCCGTTCGGCATATGGGAACGCGAAGGAGACGGAGTGGAAGACTGCGCATCTTCCACTCCGTCGGCATGCAAAACCACGTCCCTAACATCCCCCACCGCAGATGCTACTTCTTAATCTGCGAGGGGTGCGGGGCAAAGAAGTCGGTGCGGGGAGGAAGCTCGCGCACCAGATGGCGTGCCTCTTCCAGCTCGGCCGTACCGCACAGCTCTTCCATGCTGTCGAAGTCGTAGTTCCAGCTGAAGAACTCGTCGAATTCGAAGTTCAGATAATCGCAGATCTTTTCCGTGCCGCGCGGAACCACGGGATGCATGAGCAGCGTGGCGATGCGCAGCAGGTAGAAGCAATCGATGAGCAGCTGGCGGCGCGCTTCGTCGTCGGCGTTGGCCTCGACCACGCGGATGCCGTCGCTCCAGTACTTGTTGGCGTAGCGAATGAAGTCGTCCATCTGCGAGAGGATGGAATGCAGCTCGACCTTCTTCATCGTGGCATCGTAGAGCGCCAGCGCCTCGAGCGCCTTGTTACGCACCTCGGGCGTAACGGCACCCAGGGGCATGTAGCAATCGAAATGGTTCTTGGCCTCGTAGAGGCAGCTGCGGGCAAGGCGGTTGAACACGCGCGTGAGCAGGGCGCCTTCCTTCAGAACCGGGTCGGAGACACGCGGGTCGCTGCGCTTGTCGGCATCGGGCTCGAACGCCTTCGGCTTGAAGCCCACCGAACGCTGGTCGAGGCCAAGGGCGAGCCAATGGGCGCGCAGCTGCTCGACCGTGTAATGCTCCAGCAGCTGGTCGGCCGTGGGAGGCTTGACCTTGCTGGAAGACGAGGCCTTCTTGTCGCCCAGAAGCATGTGGTAGTTGGCCACGAGCTGCGTCTGACGCAGGTCATCGCCCGCGGGCTCGAGACGGCGCTCGTTGTCGCGCTGCAGGGCCGCAAAGAGCGCAGGCTGCGCAACGCCATAGAAGTAAATGTTGTCCTGGCCAATGAACTGGTACACGCGCGCGTCGTCGTCGCACCAGAAGCTGCGCCATTCGTCGCGCGGCAGGCCCATCTTGTCGTTCGCGGCAATGGTGAACGAAATGGGCGCCCACAGGCTTTCGGGCCAGCACCAGACGGTAAGGCCTTCCGAGCCCTCGAGCTCAGGGGCCTTCACGCCCCATTCGATGTTGCCCGTGATGCGGAAGGGCACGAGCGCCTTGCCCGTGCGGAAGCGAATCGATGCGCCGGCAAGCACGTCACGCGCTTCGTCGCGGCTATCGATGTCGGCGAATTCCAGCTCGAAGCTCTGCTTGCCGCCCTGCGCAGGGCGGTACGTATGCGCGGGGAGCTGCGACTGCACTTCCAAATACGCCTCGTAGGCCTCGTTCTTCACGAAGATGATGGGCGGCACCAGGAACTCGCGCACGGTTTCCGTGACAACGGAGCGCACGTCGGGGTCGAGCTCTTCCTTATGCACCAGTTCGCGCAGGTAATCGGCGAATCCGGGCAGGTCGAAATACCAGTTGTACACGGGACGCATCTCGGGAACCGTGTCGGTGATGGAGGAACGCGGCGCGATGAGGTCGACCGGAGAATACTGATGTCCCAGGTCGCACTCATCGGCGTAGGCGTTTTCGCTCTTGCAGCCCTGCACGGGGCAGCGCCCATGCACCTGACGGCCATTCAGAAACGTCTGGGCTTCCGCGTCGTAGAACTGAAGCGTTTCCTGCTTGCGCAGGTAGCCGTTTTCGTACAGTCGATTGATGACGTCGTTCGACATCTCCTGATGCACTTCGCCGGCATGGTCGAGACCACTGCCCTCGAAAATGTCGAGACTGATGTCGTACGTATCGAGCGTGGCCTTCTGGGCGTCGTGGTTGCGGCGTACGTAATCGGCGATGGAACCTTCGAACTCACCGGCTTCCACCAGCTTGCGATAGCCCTCGTTGATGGGAGAGCCATAGCAGTCGGTGCCCGAGACGAAACGCACGTTTTCGGCCCCGATGCGATCGCGCAGGAAACGGGCGAAGCAGTCGGCGGGAACGAACACGCCTCCCACATGCCCGAAGTGCAGCGGCTTGTTGCCATAGGGCATGCCCGCGGTGACAACCGCGCGCCTGGGCCACTCCACGCTACTGGGCGATTCCATCATTATCGTTCAGCTCCTTCAACGCCGCGGCAAGATCGGCGGCGGTAATTGACGTATTACTGTTTGACGATGATAGCAGCTCGAACAAGCTGGAAAAGCTATCTGCGGAAATCTGCAGGTTCTTACTGCAATACGAGTCGTCGCGCACGCCGGCGAGCGAAGCCGCATACGCAATGGCGTCTTCGCGCGTGCCCACCGCGTCGGCAAGCCCATTGGAAACCGACTGCGTCCCCGTGAAGGGCAGGCCCGTGGCCAGGGCGCGCACGTCTTCCTCGCTCATGTTGCGACCAGCCATGACATTCTGGATGAACACGTCGTTGATCTGGTTCACCATGTCCTGGTAGTACGCGATTTCGTCGTCGGAAAGAGGACGCGAGCCATACGAGGAATCCTTGCTGTCGGCACTGGCGATGTTGGTGATATCGACGCCCAGCAACTCGAGCAGCTGCGAATAGTCGATCATCTGCAGGATGGTGCCGATGCTTCCGATTTCGGTGGTCTGCGCCACGAAGATGTAGTCGGCCTGCGAGGAGATCTCGTAGGCAGCGGAGCAGTTCACCGACGCGCTAGACACGACGACGGGCTTGCTGAAATCGCGAACGTACGTGGCCATTTCCTCGCCCGCCGTTGCCGTGCCGCCACCGGAATTCACGCGCAGCACAACCGCAACGATATTCGGATCTGCCTCCGCTTCGTCGAGCAGGTACTTCAACCCCTCGGGACTGCACGACGTGCCATCGTACTGAATGGTGCCGCCGAGGTCGATAACGGCCACGGTATTGGGTTCGGACGCATACGAGCCATCGGTGGACACGAGCGCCTTCGTGCACGAGGCGATGGAGAACACGATAACGGCTACGAGCGCCAGGATGATAACGGGGGCAACCCACCTGCGCTTGCGCGGCGGTTCCATGTACGCAACCTGCGGCGCGGAGCCTACAGGCGCTTCGGGCGCGGGCGGTACGGGCGAAGAAGGAGCCGGCGTAGGCGCGACCGGCTTCGCGTAGAATTGATCGGCCATTCAGAACTCCTTATATACGCTCCCGCGCCACGCGTGCGCGGGAGCAATGAAACACTACAGTTCGAACTTGTCGTCGGAACGGCGCCCCTGCGCCTTCTTGGCGGTACGCAGCAGGAACTCCTGGTTGGTTTCCGTCTGCTTGAGGGACTTGATGAGCATGTCCATAGCGCGTTCCGTGTTGTTCATGTTGGCAAGGATGCGGCGAACGGCCCAGATGAGCGGCGCCTCCTGCGGGTCGAGCAGCAGATCTTCCTTGCGCGTGCCACTGGCAACGGGGTCGATTGCCGGGTAGATGCGGCGGTCGGCCAGGTTGCGGTCGAGCTTGAGCTCCATGTTGCCCGTGCCCTTGAACTCCTCGAAGATGACCTCGTCCATCTTGGATCCGGTATCGATGAGGGCGGAAGCAAGAATGGTGAGGCTGCCACCATGCTCGATGTTGCGGGCTGCGCCCAGGAAGCGCTTGGGCGGATAAAGCGCCGTGGAATCGACGCCACCGGAAAGGATACGACCGCTGGCGGGCTGCGCCAGGTTGTAGGCGCGCGCGAGACGCGTGATGCTGTCGAGCAGGATGACGACGTCTTCGCCCATTTCCACCAGGCGCTTCGCGCGCTCGATGACCATTTCGGCAACCGCGATGTGGTTGTCGGAGGGCATGTCGAACGTGGATGCGATAACCTCGCCCTTGATGGAGCGCTGCATGTCGGTAACTTCCTCGGGGCGCTCGTCGACGAGCAGGCACATGAGGTGCACCTCGGGGTTGTTGGCCGAAATGGCCGCGGCAATCTGCTTCAGCACGGTGGTCTTGCCAGCCTTCGGGGGCGACACGATAAGACCGCGCTGGCCCTTGCCGATGGGGGCCACCAGGTCGATTACGCGCGACGTAGTGGTGGTACGGCCATGCTCCATGTTCAGGCGCTCGTCGGGGTACACGGGCGTGAGGTCCTTGAAGTGAGGACGACGGCCCATCTCCTCCAGAGGAACGCCGTTCACGGCATGCACGTGCTGGATGGCGGCGAACTTCTCGTTTTCGCGAGCGGGACGCACCTGGCCGCGGATGAAGTCGCCCTTGCGCAGATGGTTGCGGCGAATGAGCGAGGTGCCCACATAGCAGTCATGCTCGCCGGGCAGGTAGCCCTCGGTGCGCAGGAAGCCATAGCCATCGGAAAGGATGTCGAGCACGCCTTCGACCTCGACGAAACCTTCCTTCTTCACGCTGGCATCGTAGACAGCCTGAACGAGGGCAGCCTTCAGCATGCCCTTGGAATCGATTTCGAGCTCGGCGGCCTTCTCGCGCAGCTCCGCCACCTTCAGCTTGGAAAGGTCTTCCAGGCTGGTCTTGGGCGCAACTTCGCGACGCTCGTTGCGGTTGTTGCGGCCGCGACGCTGATGGCGGTTATTGTTCTTGCCGCCATTGCCGGCGTTCGCGCCGTTGTTCCCATTGTTGCCGTTGCCCTTCTTGCCATTCTGCTTCTGCTGACGGGAACCCGTCTGCACGCGCGAATGACGGCGCGGGGTGCGCTCGCCCTGGGAAGAGGACTCCCCTTCCGCGGACTTGGGCTCCTCGGAAGAGCGCGCGGAATCGGCGCCATCCTTCTGGGGCTTTTCGGCCTCATCGGACTTGGCGGCCTTCGCGGGCTTCTTCGCCTTCTTGGGGGCTTCGGCCTCGCCTGCGGCGGCGTTCGCTTCGGGCTTGGGCGTTTCCACCTGCTTGGAAGCGCGACGCGCGCGGGGCTTGCGCTTAGGAGCTTCGGGGGCAGCTTCCGCTACCGGTTGCTGCTGTTCGGTTTCGCTCATGCGTTCTGTACTTTCTCCCAGTCCTTCATGAAGGAATCGAGACCACGGTCGGTGAGCGGATGCTGGACCATTTTCTTCAGCACGCCGAAGGGCACGGTGGCGATGTCGGCACCCATGAGCGCGCACTGCGTTACGTGGTTGGCGCTGCGCACGGATGCGGCGATGATTTCGATCTGCTCGCCGTTAACGGTGCTGGAGGTGAAGTCGTAGTTGTTGATGGCCGTTACGATGTTGGCCACCTGCTCGAGGCCGTCTTCCGAGATGTCGTCGAAGCGGCCGATGAAGGGGCTGATGTAACGGGCGCCAGCGCGAGCCGCCAGGATGGCCTGGGGTACGCTGAAGCAGAGGGTCATGTTAACGGGAACGCCGTGCTTGGCAAGTTCCTTGGTGGCTGCGAGGCCTTCCACCATGGTGGGGACCTTCACGACCACGTTGTCGGCGATTTCGGCGAGTTCCAGGCCGTCGCGCACGATTTCATCGCGCGTCATGGCAACGCTTTCGGCCGAAACGGGGCCGTCGACGATGTCGCAAATGCGCTTGATGTGGTTGTGGAAGTCGCTCAGCTTTCCGCCGATGCGGGAATAGAGCGTGGGGTTGGTGGTAACACCCGCGATAGCACCCCAGCTGGCTGCTTCCTCGATTTCATTCAGGTCGGCAGTGTCCAAGAAAAACTTCACTTGGATTTCCTCCTTTAACATGGGAATAGGTGCGCGACATGCGCTGATACATCTACCTGATGCATTTCAAAATGGGAATTCGCTCGCGACTCGTAATGCGCGAACGTATAAATAGTACCAAACGACACCAGGGATGCAAGGAAAATCCCAGGGAGCCCATATAAGTTAACGCGCGTGCGAACCGAATGGCGCGCACGGAATTAGCGCTCCTACAGAAGCGCCTTCTCCCACTCGCTTTCTCGGAAGCCCACGAGAACGAAGTCGGGGCCAATCACCAGGGGCCGCTTCACGAGCATGCCATCTTCGGCAAGGAGGTTGTAGCACTCATCGAGCCCCAGGCCAGCGTCAAGCTGCGCCTTGATGTTGCGCTCGCGATAGAGCATGCCGCTCGTGTTGAAGAAGCGGCGTATGGGAAGCCCGGATAATTCGTGCCAGGCGCGAAGCTCCCCCGCCTGCGGGTGCTGTTCGACGATATGACGCGCCTCGAACGCGACGTTATGGGATTCCAGCCAGGCGCGCGCCTTGCGGCACGTGCTGCACTTCGGGTATTCCAGAAAGAGAACCGCCATGATGCTTCCTTTCATTCGGAACGGGCGCACGGCATGCAAGCGCCACCGCAGCCGCGCCTACAGGCGACGCAGCCCCTCCCACATCCACATGGCCACGGGAGCTGGGACGATCTTGCTTGCGAAACGCAGCAGGAAGCCACTCACGCAGCACGTGGCAACTGGGTAATTCATGCGATTGACGAATAGCGACCAACGCACGACGCGCTTAGGCGAAATGACGGGCGCGGGATGGCGCACGGTCGAACCGTTCGCGGTCTGGCGCGCGACGTCGATGAACTCCGTGCGCACCCAGATGGGGCACACTGCCGTGACGTGAATGCCGCGCCCGCGAAGCTCGAAGCGCAGAGCGCGCGTGTACGAGAGCACGAGCGATTTCGTGGCCGCATACACATCGAGCCCGGGCATAGGCAGAAACGCCGCACTCGAGGCGATTTGCAGGATGCGCGAGCCGCGTTGCATGTAGGGAAGCACCGTCTGCGTAAGGCAGACGAGCGCCCGGCAGTTCACGTCGATCATGCTGGAGACTTCCTCGAGCGAAAGATCGGCATACGTACCGAACTTGGCGAAGCCGGAAGCATTCACCAGCAAGCCCACCTGGGGCGCGCATTCTTCGAGAAGGGACGTGATTTCGCCGAACGAAGAGGATTGCGCCAGGTCGAGCGCAATGCAGCGCACGGGCGTGGAGCACGAGGAGGCAAGCTCTTCCAAGCGTTCGAGGCGACGGGCGATGACCCAGATTTCGTCGTAATTGCCGCTCACGTCGACGGCATGGGCGTACTCGCGGCCCAGGCCGCTCGACGCTCCCGTGATTATCGCGATCTTCATGTGCGCCATAGTAGCGCGTTACCCCAACAAGCTCAATGCGCGAGCCAAGAGCATCGCCAATTTGTTTCCTTTTTCGAAAAAGGCAGGCCATCGCGCATACTCGCATCTCTCGAACTGGGAAAACGCAAAGCAAAACCATGCAGCGGCCTTCCATTCCCTTCCTTTTTCGAAAAAGGAAGACCTCTATACAACTCCATCGAAAGCATGAGAGAATACCCAAGCCGCTATGCGAAGGAGGAATCGCGTGTCACACGTCGAACGCAATGAGGGCATGCCCCCGTACTGCTACACCGGGTTCAACTTGCTGGTGCTCTGGAACTTTGTATCGTTCTCGCTCGATAGCACCCAGGTATTCTCACGCGGCATCGCACTCGACGTCACGAGCATCGCCTGGATCTGCTTCGCCATCGCGCAAGCCGTGGGCATGATTGCCCTCGCCATAGCCTCACGCACGCCACGCATGCGAAATGCCCTCGCCTCCTCACGCGCAACACGCACTTCCGTTGGCGCGGCCGCGATTCTCGTATCCCTTGGAACTATTCTCATGGCATGGGACTTCACCGGAGTGGGAATATGCGGTGCCATCGTTGCCGGCCTTTCGGCGTCGTGGCTCTGGGCATCATGGGCGCAATTCTACGCCGAGCTGGAAACGGGCGAAGCCGAACGCGCCATCATGCGTTCGATGTTCGTCTCGCTCGCAGGCGCGGCCGTGCTCCTCGCGCTGCCCGCCACTGTGCGCTTCCTCTGTGCCCAGGCCATCCCCCTCCTTTCCGCAGGCTGCTCCATCGCGGCCACCACGTGGGCGACAAAGCGCGAACCAGGCGAAGCCGCCACCCAATCCAAGGAAAGCGAAAAGCGCATCGGAGCCATCGCCCTTGCCGACAACGCTCTCGTGAAAATGTACGGGCCAGCTGAAGGCACCGCACGCAGCATCCGCATCGCCAAGATGGCCATGGGACTCGCCGCCCCCGCCTTCTGCGCGTTTCTCATCACGCCCTTCATCGCCAACCCGCTTTCCGGTGCACAAGACGGCTTCTACCCACTCATCATCCTCGCCTCGTTCGTGCTCGCAGCGCTCCTCACGTGGCTCTTCCTGCGCGTATCCCCCAGCGTCACGCTCGCGTTCATCTTCCGCTGGCAGATGCCGCTGCTGGCCCTGGCATGCGCCTCCATCGTCATCGGCATGCCCATGGCCGTATCTTCGCTGGCCCTGAATGCCGCGCTCATCGTCATCTCGGAATTCACGTGGATCTGCCTCTGCCGCGCCATGCGCGCAAACAACGCCTTCGCACTCACCGCATTCCTGGGCGGCTACGCGCTGTTCGACATCGGCTCGGCCCTGGGTTCCGTCGCTGCCGCCGGATATGCCCCGGCATTTGGCGGCGCTTCGGTTCCCGCCGTGCAAACCGCTGGCGTCGTGCTGCTGCTCATCACCATCGCCCTCGTGGTCATGCTCCCCGGCTTGGGCGGCAAACCGCAAACGGCCCCGGCTACCCTGCCCGCAAAGAAGGCATCGTCTTCGGGTGAGCGCCTTGGCGACGAAGGCGCATCCTCCGCCGCGGAAGCAAGCAAGAATAACGCCGCCGCCGAAAGCGACGAGGAAGGCGACCCGCTCGTTGACGAAGAGTTCTTCCGCTTCTACGGCATCACGCCGCGCGAGCGCGAAATCATCGCCTTCCTCATGCGCGGAAGGTCCGTCCCCTACATCCGCGACGAGCTCTTCATTTCTCAGAACACCGTCAAGACGCACATCAAGCATATCTACGCGAAGACGAACGTCGGAAGCCGCCAAGAATTGCTCGACCTTATCGAGAGCATGCGTCCGTAAGCGCTCTTCCGGCATCACCCACTAGCGCCGAACACCGCGCCAATCTGGCAAAATACAGCCTTTTACCTGGGGAGATAAATATCACCCTTTTAGCGGTATACGCTCCTTCCCCGAAATTCATACACTTGCGCCATTCCATCCGCAAAACGGCTGGGCCGAACGCGGATGCAAGGTATCGAATGGAGGAGAATATGAATCAGAAACTGTCACGTAGGGCCTTTCTAACGGGTGCGGCCATTACGGGAGGAACGATTGCTTCCGCCGCCCTCGCAGGTTGCGCGCAGCCGAAATCGGGTTCTTCGCGCACCGCGGAAGCCACCGAGACGACGAGCGCCGATAACTGGTGGGGCGAAGCCGCCGACGAGTCCTCGTTCACCATTTCCCAGGAAATCGAGACCGAAATCCTCGTATGCGGTTGCGGCCACGCGGGCATGACGGCAGCCCTCGTCGCTTCCGAGCAGGGCGCCGACGTCCTCGTTATCGAGAAGACGGGCACCTACGGCCTGTTCCGCACGTTCCCCGGCGCCGTTGATAGCAAGGTGCAGAAGGACGCGGGCGTCGAGATCAACAAGCAGGAACTCTCCAACGACATCATGCGCTACGCGAGCGGCCGCGCCAACCAGACGCTCATCAACCTCTGGCTCAACGAGAGCGCCGAATGGTTCGACTGGTTCACCAACGTCATCGCCCCCGAAGGCGTGCGCATGACCGCCGAGCCCGACGTGGGCACCGGCTGGCATGGCTGCTACCGCGCTTGGCCTACCTCGATGGTCGAGCACATCCCCGAGGACAAGGCCGACCACTCCGCCGCCACGCCCAGCATGGGCCCCATCCTGGTGGACATCGCCGAGCGCCAAGGCGCCAAGTTCATGTACAACACCGAGCTCGTGCAGTTCACGAAGAACGGTGAGAAGGTCGTTGGCTGCATCGCCAAGACCAAGGAAGGCTACGCGCGCATCACCGCCAGCAAGGGCGTGCTGCTCTGCACGGGCGGCTACGAAGGCAACGCCGAGCTTATGGAAACGCTGAATCCCGCCGCTTCCTGCACCGTGGCCTGCGCTCAGTACATGATGCAGAACGACGGTTCCGGCATGAAGGCCGGCATCTGGGCTGGCGGCATCAAGGACCCCAACCCCACGGCCATGCTCTTCGACCGCGGCGCGCTCGCTCCCGACGCGCAGACGGGCTTCCCCGTACAGGGCCAGCTCTTCTGGATGGGCAGCCAGCCGTTCCTGAAGGTGAACACGCAGGGCAAGCGCATCGGCAACGAAGACGTGCCCTACGACAACATGATCGCCTCCGCCAGCATCCAGAAGGATCACATCTGGTGCTCCATCTGGGACGCTAACTGGAAGGACCACGTAAAGCAGTTCCACACGCTGTGCTGCTCGCGCATCGAGCCCAGCCCCACTCCCGACGCATGGTCGTTCACCTACGAAGCCATCGAGGGCATGAACGCCGGCCTGAAGCAGCAGGGCATCCTCTTCGAGTGCGACACCCTGGAAGAACTCGCCCAGAAGCTGGAGATTCCCGTCGATGACTTCGTGAACACGGTGAACGAGTACAACGCCCTGTGCGCCGCCGGCGAAGACACCCAGTTCGGCAAGGAAGCCAAGGACCTGCTCCCCCTCACCACCCCGCCGTACTGCGGCGTGCGCGTGGGCAGCGCCCTGCTCTGCACGCTCGACGGCCTGCGCATCGACGAAGACTGCCACCTGGTCACCGAAGATGGCGAAATCATCGAGGGCCTGTGGGCTGCCGGCAACTGCACGGGCGGCTTCTTCAGCGACAACTACCCCGAACTCATCCCCGGCATCGCCAGTGGCCGCACCGCCACCGAGGCACGCCACGCAATTCTCAACATGCTCGGCCTGAAATAAAACGGGCACCGCGGAAACCCGTCGGCTCCACCCCCTCCCTCCCCTAGCCGACGGGCAAACCCCGGTTGCAGCTTAGCGAAATCGGTCACCCCTCTGCAGACGATCCGCTGCCCTGCCTTTTTCAGAAAAGGCAGGGCACGCTGCATTTGACGGACATGTTTTCCCAGTTCGGATACTTCCCAAGCCGAAAAAGTAGCAAAAGGCAAGCCGGCAAGCCTGCCTTTTCTGAAAAAGGCACCGCCCGAACAGCCTCGCAATCCGCTCAGCGCCTCCCTCCCCGAATCTTCCCGAAGGAAGCCCGCTACCGCTCGCCCTCGCCCGATGGAAAGCGGATGCAGATAGCACCACGTGCTACACTCTGCTCGTGAGAGTAGAAAGGGTTGTCTATGTTCGCCGACGCAATCGTCATCACAAAGAACCTCTTCACGGGCCTAGAAGACACCGCACGACCCGGCGCGTTCGCCGTGCAGGGCGAGCGCATCCTTGCCGTGGGTAGCGAAGCCGACATGATGGCATACGCGCAGTGCTCCACGCGCATCATCGACGCGGGAGACGCCTTCGTATGCCCTGGCCTGCACGATTCCCACCTGCACTTCTTCCATTCCGCGCTCTACGAATCGCCGCTCGCCATGCGTTACTGCGGCACGAGCGAGCAAGACTGCGTAGCCGCGCTCGCGCCCCTGGCCGCACGTCGCCCCGAGGGAAGCTGGCTTCTCTGCCAGGGCTGGCGAAGCGCGCATTGGAACCCTGCCGTCGAGCCCACGAAGCGCTCGCTCGACGAGGCATACCCCAACCAGCCCGTTGCCATGTATTCGGGCGACGCGCACACGCTCTGGCTGAACAGCGTCGCGCTAGAAAAGCTCGGAATTGACAACGACGCGCCCGACCCCGAAGGCGGCACCTACGACCGCGATGAATCGGACGAGCTCACGGGCATCGTACGCGAAGCCGCGGCCATGGCGCTCATGCCGAAGATCGTCTCCTCGTTCACGCCCGAAGAAATCGCAGGTGCGTACCGTGCATTCATGGAAGAGTGCGTCTCGCATGGCGTCACAAGCGTCTGCGATATGTCGCTCATGGCACTGCCCGGGCTCGATTTCGTGCGCGACGACATTTTCGAGATGCTTCGCGCGCGCGGCGAGCTGAACATCCGCGTGCACATGTTCCCCACCCTGCTGCAGGACACGTCGCGCCTAATCAACATGCAGAAGACGTATACGGGCACCTCTTTGCGCGCATGTGGATTCAAGCAGTTCTTCGACGGCGTTTCGAGCCAGCACACCGCCTGGATCGCCGAGCCGTACGCGAACGCACGCACGGAAGACGATTGCGGACGCCCCACCATCGACCCATCCGACATGCGCAACCTGGTAATGAACGCCCAGGACATGGGGCAAGCCGTGCGCGTGCACGCCATCGGCGACGAAGCCATCCACGTCATCCTCGACATCTTCGAGGAAGCGCTCGAAGCATATGGTCCTCTTCCCGAAGGCAGGCACCATTGCATCGAACACTTGGAGAACTTCCAGCCCGCCGACATCGCGCGCCTCGGAAAGCTCGGCATCGTGGCCGCCGTGCAGCCCATGCACATCACGCTCGACCCCGGCGCGCCTGAAGCCGACCTGGGCAGCGAACGCGTTCCCTACATGTGGCCGTTCCGGACGCTGCTCGACACGGGAGCGACGCTCGCATTCGGCACCGATAGCCCCGTCGTGGGCATCGACCCCCGCACCGGCCTGTTCACCGCCGTAACGCGCCAGTTCCTACCAGCAAAGGAGCCGCACGACGGGTGGCTCCCCAACGAGCGCATCTCGCAAGCCGAAGCCCTGCGAGCCTACACGCTGGGAAGCGCACGCGCCTGCAGCCGCGCCAATGAGCTGGGCACCATCGAAGAGGGCAAACTCGCCGACTTCGTCATCTGGGATACCAACCTCGTCTCCTGCGAACCCGACGAGCTGCTTAACACACAAGTGAAAGCCACGTACATGGGTGGACGCCTCGTGTACGGCGTGCAGGCGTAGCAGGCAGGCAAACACAACAAAGAAGCGGGTTGGAAGCTCACCTTCCAACCCGCTTTATCATGCTTGCCTCTTGTGAACGCTATGCGCGATTCTCCTCGTCGACCAGGTGCTCCACGCCATACATCTGACGCAGGCGAGGCTTTTCGATCTTGCCCGTGGCGTTACGCGGCACATCCGCGAAGATGACCTTGCGCGGGCGCTTGTAACGCGGCAACGAGAGGCAGAAATCGTTGAACTCGTCCTCGCTCAGCTGCTCGCCGGGCTTCAGCTCGACGATTGCGCACGTGATTTCGCCCAGGCGCTCGTCGGGCAGGCCGATGACGGCCACGTCCTTGATAGCCGGATGCGCCGAGAGGAAATCCTCGATCTGCACCGGGTAGATATTCTCGCCACCGCTGATGACCACGTCTTTCTTGCGGTCGACCAGCCACAGGAAGCCATCTTCGTCCTGGCGCGCCATATCGCCCGTGAACAGCCAGCCATCACGGATGGTCTTCGCCGTTTCCTCGGGATCGCCGTAGTAGCAACGCATGATGCCAGGGCCCTTCACGGCGAGCTCGCCCACCTGCCCCTGCTTCACGTCGGCACCGTCCTCGTTCACGACACGCGCCTCCCAGCCATAGCCGGGCACGCCGATAGCACCCACGTGATCGATGTTCTCGACGCCCAAATGCACGCACCCAGGGCCCGTGGATTCCGAAAGGCCGTAATTCGTATCGTACTCATGGTGCGGGAAGATGCCCTCCCAGCGGCTGATGAGGCTCTTGGGCACCGGCTGCGCGCCGATGTGCATGAGGCGCCACTGGTCGAGCTCGTAATCTTCGAGCTTCAGCTCGCCCGACTCCAGCGCCACCAGAATATCCTGCGCCCAGGGAACGAGCAGCCATACGATGGTGCAGTGCTCTTCGCTGATGGCGTCGAAGATGATCTGCGGCTTGATGCCGCGAAGGATAACCGCGGGGCCGCCGGCAACAAGACTGCCGAACCAGTGCATCTTCGCGCCCGTGTGATACAGGGGCGGAATGAGCAGGAACGTGTCGTCGTGCGTCTGGCCATGATGCTTCTGCTCCAGCACCGCCGACTGCGAGAGACTGCGATGTGCATGCAGAATGGCCTTGGGAAAGCCCGTCGTTCCACTGCTGAAGTAAATGGCCGCGTCATCGTCTTCCGTAATGGGAATCATCGGGTCGTTGCTCGAGCAGTTATTGGCCAGCACGCCGTAGTCTTCCGCGAACGTAGGGCAATCGTCGCCCACGTAAAATAGCAGGCGATGCGCCGCATGGCGCGGCACGATTTCCTCCACGCGCCCCGTGAATTCGGGGCCGAACACGAGCACGTCCACATCCGCCTTATCCATGCAGTAGGCGATTTCCTCGGCGGTATAGCGGAAGTTGAGCGGAACCACCATTGCGCCGCATTTCAGGACACCGAAGTAGATGGGAAGCCATTCCAGGCAGTTCATAAGGAGGATGGCCACCTTATCGCCCGAACCCACGCCGCGCGATAGAAGCAGATTGGCGAAGCGGTTCGCCTTCTCGTCGAATACGCCCCAGGTGATCGTGCGACGATACGGCTGCGTTTCCGTGGACTGGATAAGGTCGTAATCGCGCCAGGTGATGCGCCTGGGCTCCTGAATCGCCGGATTGCGCTCGATGAGCGCTACCTCGTCGCGGTACTGCACGGCATTGCGTCGCAGAAGGTCGGTAATGGGCATATCGGTTCCTCTCGGTATTTCGTTATGCAGCATAGTAGCGCACGCACGACGAAATGCACGCACGATATCGTTGAACAGCCTTTTTCGGTTCTTTTCGAGCTAGCGCGTCTGCCACATATGGTCGAGTGGTCCACTTCCCGAACCCAAGCCGGGGTCGTGCTCGAGCGCACCCGTGATGTACGTCTTCGCCTTCGACACGGCCGATTGCATGTCGAAATCCCTCGCGAGGCCGCAGGCAATGGCGCTGGAAAGCGTGCACCCCGCCCCATGCGTGTTGGGCGTGTCGATATGCCTATGACGCAGCCACACCTCGCGACCGTGCTCGGTGAGCAGCAAATCGTCGGCGGCGTCTTCAAGGCGCCCGCCCTTCACCAGCACCCATTTGCCCGTGCCGCCCATAGCCTCCTGAATCTTCTGCGCGGCGGAAACCATGTCCTCCTTGCTGGAGATGGGCTGCTGGGCAAGCACGACGGCTTCGGGAATGTTGGGCGTCACGATGTCCGCCAGGGGAAGGAGCCTCTCGATAAGCGCATCGACCGCTTCATCGGCCATGAGCACCGAGCCGCTCGAGGCAACCATCACCGGGTCGAGAACCACATGCTCCGCCTTCGCCTCCGCAAGGGAATCGGCGATGGCGGCCACGATACCACTCGAGCCGACCATGCCGATTTTCACGGCCATGGGGCGAATATCATCGAATACCGTCTTTATCTGCAGCGATACGAACTTGGGGTCGGTTTCCACGACCCCGTAGACACCCTGGGTATTCTGAGCCGTGATGGCGGTAACAACCGTTTCGGCGTACAGGCCATGAGAGGCAATCGTCTTGATGTCGGCCTGGATACCCGCGCCGCCACTCGAATCGGAACCCGCGATGGATAGCACTGCTGGAATCATGAGCACTCCTCCCCCGATGACACGACGTTTCGCCGTTTTGTTCTGCATCTAGTGTAGCGCTCTTTTCGCGCAACGAGGGTGAAATGCGAATAGTCGGGTAGCGTTTTTCCCGCACAATGCGAGAAGACGCGCGCAATGAATACGAAGGAGAAGAAGCGGGTCTATAAGCCGGGTTCTGTCGTTTAAGACAACTATTTATCTAGGACGCATCTTGCGATGCGCCTCGAGCGCGCAACCCGAATGCACGGCGGGCCACCGCATAGCACTCCTATTTGCGCTTGCTTCGGATGGGGTTTACCAAGCTACGCCGTTGCCGACGCACTGGTGCGCTCTTACCGCACCGTTTCAGCTTTTCCAGCACGAGGCTGGAGTCTTCTTTTCTGTGGCACTGTCCATCGGATCGCTCCGCCCAGCCGTTAGCTGGCATCCTGCCCTATGAAGCCCGGACTTTCCTCATGCCTAAAAGGCCCGCAGTTGTCCGACCCGCTTCAGGTACGCTATTCTAGCAAACATATTCATCGCGTATCCCGAAGAACAGACAAGGAGCACGTATGCGCAGGGCCGCCCTGGTAGGGTCCGTCGATTTCAACGAGAAGCATTACGCACGGCAGAACATCGGCTTCACCATCGCCGTCGACGGAGGATTCGCCCAGCTTGAGCGTGCGGGAATTCGCCCCGACATAACCCTTGGCGACTTCGACTCCCTGGGATTCGTACCCAATGCCACGCACACGCGCGTCTATCCGCACATGAAAGACGAAAGCGACATGGAGCTTGCCTGCATGGCCGCGCAAGACGAAGGATGCGATGAGCTGCTGCTTTACGGCTGCCTCTCGCAGCGCCTCGACCACACCATCGCAAACATGCAGCTCCTGCTGGGGCTCGCACGTGCGGGCGTACGCGCATATGGCATCGGCGACTCATTCGCCATTACCGCGCTTTCATCAAATTCCATCGACCGGATCGAGTTCGAGGCATTCGACCCCGCCCCTCTCGATAGCGGCCCCTATGGACGCTACCTTTCCGTCTTCGCCTGCGGAGGCCCGGCGAACAGCGTCACCGAACGGGGGCTCGCCTACGCGCTGAACAGCGAGGCATTGCCCGACGACATCTCGCGTGGGCTCTCGAACGAGTTCACGGGCGAAGCCTCGAGCGTGCACGTGAACGAGGGCAGCCTCATCGTCACGTTTCCCTTGGGCGCCTGGGATCACCTGAAACGCTAGACGCCGACCACGGCGTCTACCCGCCTTTATGTAGCAAGCGCGCATACGAAAACAGGGCCGGTCTCCCGGCCCTGTTGCATTCATGGTGTTAAAAGCGATTAGTCGACGTCGTCGAATTCGAAGCCGTCGTCGGTGTCGCCGAAACCGCTGAAGTCCTTTTCGACGTTGGTGGCCTTCGGCGTTGCAGGCGTTACCACGGCCGCAGAGGAAACGGTGGGCGTGGTGTACGCTGCAGCAGCGGATTCGCCCGCGTAGCCATAGGCATCCGCGCCAGAGGATACGGGAGGCGTGAGGCTGCGGCTAGAGGAGATGATGTGGCTGCCACGGGAAGCGCCAGCCTTGCCAGCCTGCAGGTCGGACAGGATATCCTGCGAGCTGCCGATGAAATCGGAAAGCATGTCGGTGAAGCGGTCGCGCGCGGCCTCGCGGTCGTCTTCGAGCTTCTTGATCTGCTCGAGCACGCGCTGCTTTTCCTCGTTCGCCTTGTCGAGAATGCGCTGGGCTTCGTTCTGAGCGTCCTGACGCGTGGTTTCGGCTGCGCCATTGGCGTTGGCCAGAATCTCGTCGGCGGAGCGCTGGGCGATGATGAGCGCCTGCGCAATGGCGGAGTCTTCGGCCTTATGGTCGGCAACCTGGGCTTCCAGCTCGCGAATGCGAGCATCACGCTCGGCGATATCGGCATCGGTGACGCCACCGGAAACGATGTCGGCCTTCACGGGCTCGGCAGCCTTTGCGCTTGCGCGCTTGGCATCTTCGAGCTCGACCAGGAGTCGCTCTACGCGCTGCGCCTGCTCGTCGAGTTCAGCGGCGATGCGCTCGAGGAACACGTCGACTTCGTCGACGTTGTAGCCCTTGCGGTCGATGGAGAAGCTCACATTGTTCACGTCAGCGGAAGTGAGTGCCATGGGAAACCCTTTCATTTCTTATGCTGTACAGCGCGTCTAGAAAAGACGAACTAGCAAACCTACGAGTAATTGTAATACAACCAGCGCAATTATGGGCGTGATATCGATTGCGCCGCCCAGGGGCGGAATCAGCTTCCGGAAGATGTTCAGGTACGGATCGCAAATCTTCTGGAAGAAGCGGAAGATATCGGCCATAACGCCATCTCGCCTAATGGGGAACCACGTGAGGATGCAGTAGACGAGGATGAGAAGCGAATAGACGTGCGCTATCTGGTAGATGACGTACCCTACCACTACATCACGCCCTTCGCGCGCAGGTCGCGAATCTCGTCTTCGGTGAGAGCATTGCCGCGCGTGATGGCGAATACCTTTTCAGCCACGGCATCGACGCCCGCGTCGAGCGCGGAAGCCACGCCGAACGAGAAGTCGAGAATGCGCTTCGAAAGCTGGTTGGGCGTATCGTGCAGGCTGAGCACCACGGCGTCGCCCGCCTTCAGGTTGCGCGCCACGCTTTCCACTTCAGCGTACTCGTGCGGGGCGATTACGACCACCTTGCGCGAGGGAGCATGCGAGGAAACGCCCGTGCCCTCGTAGGCCTTGTACGGATCGTACGACCCAGCGGGACGGTTATAGCGAGCCGCATGCGTGCCCTGCCCCACGGCAGAAGCAGCAGCGGGAACGCTCTTTTCCTTCGACGTGGGCGTAAGGGCCGCACGCGTGGGCGAAGAGTCGAACAGCGAGTTATACCCGCCGGAACGCGCGGTGCGCGTGGTGGATGCAATGGGATCTTCCTCGGGGCGGTCCTGCGCGGGAACGCCGTCGATTTCAGCGCCCGAGGGGGTGAAATCGCTGGCACGGCCTACGCTTGCGCGACCCAGGCCGGAAGAACGACGCGAAGTATCGCGCGAGAGCGAACGGGGACGGGGCGCATTCGCGCGCACGTCTTCGATGCTCACCAGCGCGGGATGAGAGGCCGTGGAACGGCGCTCGGTTACATTGGACGTGGAAGTGCTGCTGCTATACGTGGATCGACGGCGCGAACCAGCAGAACGCGTGGTAACGGGCTGGTACGCATCGTACGAAGAGCCCGCGGGGGCGTCGTCGTATTCTTCCTCGTAGTCATCGTACTCGTCATAGTCATCGTATTCGTCGGCATAGCCGTCATCGTAGGCGCTACCGCCCAGACCGAGTTTGTTCTTGATGCCGTCAAACATGCCCGAGCCCTGCCCCGAACGTCCGAAACCTGACAATGCCATGGCTGCTCCATCCTATCCGAATGCGCGTACAGCGCGATTCACCAATAAATTCCGCCGTGGCGGATTAACATGCCCCTTCTCAGGCGAAATCCTCACTGAAGATAGCGCGTCCAATACGTACTATAGTAGACCCCTCTGAAATGGCACAACGCCAGTCTTCGCTCATGCCCATAGAAAGTTCAGACAAGGGAGAGGCCTGCGCAACGCCCCATTCGCGGTTGATCCTATCCTTGAGTTCCCGCAGATGAGCAAAGGTTTCGCGCGCAACGGCCAGGTCGCCCTGGGGCGCCATGGTCATGAGGCCGCGCACGCGCACATGCGCGAGCCCTTCCGCGACGGAAAGAAGCTCGTCGATCTGCGCCGGGGCGATGCCGCCCTTGCTCTCCTCGCCCGAAACGTTCACTTCCAGAAGGATATCCTGTACCTTCCCCGCCTGCTCGGCAGCCGCATCGATCTTGGGAAGATGCGAGGCCTTGTACACGGAATGCATGAGCGTGGCGCACGGAACGATGTCGTGGATGCGACGCGACTGGAGATTGCCGATGAAGTGCCATTCCTGGGAGGGATAGGCCGCATGCTTTTCCATAAGCTGCTCGGGGCGGTTTTCGCCGAACGCGAACGCACCGGCATCGATGGCCTCTTGCACGCGCGGGGCCTGAACCGTTTTCGAAACGGCGAGAAGCTTCACTTCGGAAGGATCGCGCCCGCAATCGACGCACGCCTGCGCGACTTCGGCGGCAACGCGTGCATATTGCTCGTAAATCGTCATTACTCGAAAAGCCTTCTTTCTCGTTTAAAGTTCGTTTCGGCTTGAGATATGAACCTATTGTCTCACAGCGAGCGCCCCGTGTCTTCCGCAAATGCCCTGCTGGGCGCGATACGAATAGAACTTATCCGTATTGCAGGAAGTGCAAACGCCCGCATCGGCAATGCGTTTCGGGGAAAGGCCCGCATGCCCAAGATCGCTGCGCACGACGTAGCCCAAGTCGACATGGCGCGCATCGGGAGCGCAATCTTCGCCGAAGGCAATAGAGAAGCGCTGCATGAGGTCGTGGCTGACCTCAAAGCAATCGGCATGAATGTACGGCCCGATGTAGGCATTGCATTCGCGCGGCTGGCAGCACGAGTACTCGCAGAGCGTGAGGAGCGCGCGCACGGCGATATGGCCATACGCCCCGCGCCAGCCCGCATGCACTACCGCGAACGCGCCGTTGGGCGCCACGAGGATGACGGGCATGCAATCAGCGAAGACGAGAAGGGCCGCGCACTGGGAGTCTTCCACGACCAGGGCGTCGACGCCCTGCTGGGCCGCCTCGCGCACGGAATCGGCTTCGTTGGCGTAACGCCAGATGGCCACATCGGTGCCATGCACCTGGCGCGGCGATACGAGCTGCGCATCGGGAAAGCCAAGCGACGCAAGGAGCTTCGTGCGGTTACCCCGCACCACGGCGGCATCGTCGTCGACGTATTCGCCCAGGTTAAGGGAGTCGAACGGGGTTACGCTGAACCCACCCGCACGCTCGGTGAATGCCACGCGCACGCCGGTAGCCTCGAAGAGCGCTTCATCGGTGTACGCGTAGATGGGCTCTTCCGAAGGAGTTGCATCGGAACGCAGAAAACGGCCCCGGGACAAGCTTGGAAGCGGAAGTCCTTGGGCCGTTTTCATGATTGCCTCTTTTTCGTTAGCGCTGAC
>NZ_JAZZJS010000077.1:0-1650 GCF_056180635.1 Denitrobacterium sp.
CCATAACCGCAAAAACGTTGCATCCGACGGCCAAAAGTGCAACGTTTTTACGTTTGTGGGGGTTTCCGTATCTGGAGCGACGCTGTCGCGCGCTGCTCGTCCTTCCGCATGCCGGGCGCCGATAGGCGCGGCTTGCCCCCCGCGGGTCCGGGGTACTGATGCGGAATGCGGCTCGCCCTTTTTAAACTCGAGGTTCGGCGCAGACGGAGCGGATCCTTCAAGCGGATGGGCATAGATGCTCATCCAGAGCGCCGATGCCGGGTGCCGCTTGCGCTTTCGGCAGATGGGCGCCGAAGGCTCTGCGAATGCGCCTTTCTGGCTATATCCGCTTGCTGCAAGTATGTTATGCTTTATGCTAATTGCGATAATAATTTCGCATAATGCAAGGATGTGTACATGGATCAGTATCGTTTCAATACGAAGAAGGTGTGCTGCCGCCAGATTCGATTCGATTTGGATGGTGACAACCTTCACAATGTCCAGTTTCTGGGAGGGGGATGCGAAGGCAACCTTCGGGCCATGTCGGTCCTTCTCGAAGGGAGCGATGCGCGCGAGACCGCCGAGCGCCTACGTGGGACCCCATGCGGCAAACGCGGCACCTCGTGCTGCGATCAATTGGCTATGGCCATCGAAATCGCTCTTAACCAGGACGTCGAAGCTTCATAGGCGGTTCGCACGGCACCGTTTCAATGGACTATAATGGGACCAGTAATCGATGAACAGGCGAATTCCCTTTAACGGCATGTTTGATGGCATGCGTCGGGAAAACGCGGGAAAAGGATGCAGAACATGGAATCAAAAGATAGCGCAACGCTCTTAAAGAAACTCCCCCAGGTAGAGGAAGTGCTCAAAAGGCCTGCCTTGGTAGCTTTTCAAGAGCGCCTACCCCACGATTTGATAGCGCATAGCGTGCGTGCGGAGATTGCCGCGTTGCGAAGCTCGATTCTGGCGGGCAATAAGCCGACGTTTGACATCGAGAGCGTTGCTGTGGGCGCGGCGAAACGCGCCGGGGCGCTGCTTCAACCGTCTTTGCGCAGGATCATCAATGCGACGGGTGTGGTCATCCATACGAATATGGGTCGTGCCGTCATGGCTCCAGCGGCCATCGATCAGGTTGTCGACGTGATGAAGGGCTATTCGACGCTCGAGTACAGCGTGGATAAGATGAAGCGCGGCAGTCGCCACGACCATTGCGAGCGGTTGCTTTGCGCGCTTACGGGCGCGGAGGCTGCGATTGCGGTCAACAACAATGCGGCCGCAGTCGTCTTAGTGCTGTCGGAGTTCGCATCCGGCCACGAGGCCATCGTATCGCGCGGCGAGCTGATCGAGCTCGGCGGATCATTCCGCATTCCCGACATCATGCGCCAATCGAATGCCCAAATGGTCGAGGTAGGCACTACGAATAAGACCCATCCTTACGATTATGCCAACGCTATCACCGATGAGACTTCGATCATGCTCAAGGTTCATAAGTCGAATTACCGCATCGAAGGTTTCACTGAGGAAGTGAGCATCTCGGATCTTAAAGAAATCGCCCTTAAGCGCCAGAAGGAAACCGGCCAGCGCGTCTTCATCTACGAAGATCAGGGCTCGGGCTGCTTCGTGCGCTTGGACCGTTATGGCAACTATGCGGAGGCTACGGTTGCCGAG
>NZ_JAZZJS010000078.1:0-29965 GCF_056180635.1 Denitrobacterium sp.
GGGCCGCTGGCTGCCCTCGGGCGAGATCGAGTTCCTGGGCCGCCGCGACACGCAGGTGAAGATACGCGGCAACAGGATCGAACTCGCCGAAATCGAATCGGTTGCGCAGGAGCATCCTGGCGTTGCCGAAGCGTGCGCTAACGTGATTCGCCCCGAGGGGGCGCAGCCGAGCGTCGCTCTGGTGGTGCGTCCCGAGCGCAGGTACGAATCCGAGCTCACCGAGCGCGTCGGGGCCATAGATGGCTGCATGTCCGTCGTCGAGCGCCTTGCGAAACGACGCGCGAAGCGCAATGGGAATGGCCTCGTTGACGTGGGGCATTGCGTGGCGAGCGTCGTCTATCGAGCCGCCATGGACATATCCCAGCACAACGCGGGAGCGCAGCTTCGCATTCTCGATTTGGCGTCATCGGGCGAGGAGCTTCCTCGCATCCTCATGGAGGCCATCGATGGCTTCGACTACCTGTACACGCTTGGCCCGCGCAGCCAGGGCGAAAGGGAAGAGGCGGTGCGCGTTTGGGCCGATAACCCCAATGTGCGGGTTATCGAGGCCGAGCCGTGCACGGGCGATGATGCCATGCTGAAGCGCGATACCTACGACATCGTAATCCTTCCCGAAGAGAACGCAGACGGCTTCGAGCGGTTCTTCGCGCCCGATGTGTGGCTGGTGAGCGGTTCAGCGCTTGTGGCGCCCCATGTGGAGGGCGCGGTTACCGTGTCGCCCACGCGTCAGGTGCGCCAATGCGATGGAAGTTCGGTGCGTGGCGGGGCCGATATTCTCTTCGAGGCCGCGGGCGACGACGAGTGCTCTCTGCATGTAGAGCTCGTTGCCTTCGGGTATGTGCGCATCGATCGCGACACGCTGCGCATGGATCTTTCCGCGGGGCTTCCCGCCGCAGCCGTGCCCTCGACGGTATGCCTGGTGGATGCGTTCCCCATTACCGATCATGGCAAGGTGAACAGGAAGCTGCTCACTAGCCTCATTGCCGACTCTCTTTCTCGCGAGCACATCGTCTTGGGCGCGAATGCGGAAGACGCGTACGGCGTCTTGGGCATCGTGCGCGAGATTCTGGGCAAGATGGACGTCTCGCTCGTCGATAACCTGGTGACCTACGGCGCCGACTCCCTCATTCTGGCGCGCGTCATCGCGGCGATTCGCGACCGCGTTGATCAGGCTGCGGGCATCGAGTTTGATGCGTTTTTGCGTGCCGTGCTCGACGAACCGAGCGTTGCCAGCCTGGTGTCCGTCATCGATGAGCGTTGCGAGGGGGCGGTTGCGCCTGCGAACGATGCGCCCGGCGTTTCCGTGGAGGCCGATACGCGCACGGGATGCGTGCTCATGAGCGAGCCTGGTGATGCAGTGAGCTGCGACGATGCCGTGCGCGTTGTCATCCATGGCGCCGAGGGCAAGATGGATACGCTTTCCGAGCTTATCGAGCAGCTGCGCCTTTCGGGTGCATGCCGCGTGTATGGCCTCGTTCTGCCCGACCGCGATAGCTATCTTGCGGCCGATCAGGCGTGCCTGGCCGAGACGGTTGCCCCCGAATATGCGCGTCTCATCGCCGACTTGGGGTATGCGCGCGTGCAGGTTATCGGGCATTCGGTTGGCGGTCTGCTTGCCGCCGCCGTTGCGTCCCAGCTGCAGGCCATGGGCATCGAATCCGTATCGGCCGTCGTTATCGACAACCTTCCCTCGCCGCTCGACTTGCAGGACGATTTCTTCTCCGACCTGTTCTTCGTGAGCATGTATGGCGTGAGCCCGCTTTCCATGGGGCTTGACGCAAACGACCTTTCGGCGCTTCCCAAGGCGCTCGAGGCGGTGATTGGGGAGTCTGGCGGAACGGTAACGCAGGATGCCCTTTCTCGCATTGGCGGTACGCCTGAATTCGATGGCCTGGCTCAGAAGATGCGCGTGTTCCATGCACGCGACAACCAGGAACGCGCAAGCGAATATGCGGGCCTCATTCGCGCTCATGCGGGGGTGTCCTACGATGCTGACGAAACGCTGCAGATGATGCAGGTGTTCAATCGCAGCTTCCGCGAATGCGATGCTCCCGTGCCCCTCTCGTTCGGCGATGTCGACTACATCGCGGCAAGCGACCATGGTCTTTTCCCCGAGGACGTGCTTCGTGGAGCCGTGGAGCGTTGGCGCGAGTCGTCCCTGGGCGCGTTCCGTCTGCATACGGCCACGGGGTCGCACTATTCCGTCATCCATGGCGAGGGATGCAGGCAAGTCGTTCGCATTGCCGATGAGGCGCTTGCGGCTCTTCCGTGCAAGGAGGTCTCGGCTCGTGGCTAGCAACGGTGCCTCCGAATTCGGCTTCCCCTCTCGCGTGGGGATCGAGCGCATATGCGGCGATGGGAGCGGCGTGCGCGTGCTGTGCTTTCCCCATGCGGGCGGCAATGCCTCATGGTTCCATGCGTGGAAAGACGCTGCTGTTGCCTGCGGCATTACGCTCGATGCCGTTCAGTATCCCGGCCATGCGGGCATGCTGAAGTACGCGCTGCCGCGGGATATCTCCCATGTCGCCGATTTGGTGCTCGACGAGGTGGGCGCCGATTGCGAGCGCACGATGCTCTTCGGACATTCCATGGGCGCGCTCGTGGTGTTCGAGGTTGCCTCGCGCGCCCAGAGGCGCGGCCTTCGCTTCGCGGGAATCCATTGCTCGGGTTCGCGTCCGCCGTGCGTGGCCGTTGCGAACCCACGTGCTGCGCTTCCCGACGATGCGTTCGTCGGCGCGGTGGGCGATTTGGACCCAACCGAGGTGAACGCTCTTTCCGTTCCCGAGATAGCCGAGCTCTTCTTGCCCATCGTGCGGCATGATTTCGCTATCGCCGAGGACTACCGTTCGTGCGCCGTACTCGATCACCAGGACATTCACGTCTATGCGGGCCGCGCAGACGAGGAATTCCTGCCGGGGGATGCCTCGCTCTGGCGTTCGCATACCACGGGCAACGTGGTCGGGCACGCGTTCGATGGCGGCCATTTCTTCCTGCGCGATGCCGGGCAGGCCATTCTGTCGAACATGGCAGAGCTGTATTCCGTGTATAGCCTTTCGAAAGGATTTGAATATGCCAATGTCTAATGGTGTGCTCGGTCGGTCGTTCCAGGCCGAGTTACGCGAGGCGATCGAGCGGCATGAGAATGACGAGATGCTCGTGAGCTCCGTCGGGCGCCTTACCGGCGGGGAAGTGATGCGCCGCTGCGAGGCGGTGCGTGACGAGCTGCTGTTCGCCGGCCTCGCCGACGGGGAATACGTCGCCTGCGCTGGCAATGGCGATGTCGACATCTTCATTGCCTCAATGGGCATCATGCTCGCCGGCGGAATTCCCCTGGCCGTTCAGCTGTTCCGCGAGGTTGAACAGTGGACGGTGGGGCTCGAGCAGTCTCGTGCGCGCTTCCTCGTATCCGAGGAGCCGTGCGCCCAGCAGGTTGCCGACGCCATGCGTGGCCTGGGAATCGACCCCGTTGTCGTGCCCATAGGCAGCGATGGCTCCGTGTTGCGCCCGTGCGCGTGCGGCAAGTACGACGATGCGAACGTCCCCCCGAAGAACATCGGCATGGTGCGTTTCACGTCGGGCAGCACGGGGGTGCCCAAGGGCATCCTCATGTCGTACGAGGCCGTCTTCTATAACATCTGCGCCTTTCAGACGCTCATCGGCTTGCGCAGGAACGGTCGCTACCTGAATGTGGTGCCGTCGTGTGACTACGTGAGCCTGGTTTTCTGCCTTGCCGCCTTGCTGCGCGACGAGGTCGTGGTGTTCTGTCCCAGCATGATGCCTTCGCCCGATGAGGTGGTTTCCATGCTCGAGCAGGAGCGCATCACCGACATGCTCATGATTACGCCGCAGCTGCTCGCCCTGTCCGAAAGCGGGCTTATGGCCGGGCGCGAATTGTCGAGCCTCGAACGCATTATCTATGCAGGCCAGGCGGTTACCGTTCCGGCATTGCGCCGTCTTATCGAAACCATGCCGTGCCAGCTCGCCCAGTTCTACGCTTCCACCGAGGCGGGCATTTTGTCGGGGCTTACCGCCGAAGACCACGAAAGCGACGACGATCGCATCCTCGCATCCGCCGGCCGTCCGTTCAGCCTGGCTGGCACGCATGTGGCCATTCGCAACCCATCGACGGGCAGCGAAATGGCGTGCGGGGAAATCGGCCACATCATGGTGAGCGGCCCGGGAGTGTGCCCGTATAAGCTGGGCAGCGACGAGCCCTTCGATTTCGCCGATGGATGGCGCGATATGCTCGATTTGGGTTGCATCGACGAACGCGGCTACCTTTCCGTGAAGGGGCGCACACGCGACGTCGTCATGTACCGCGGTTCCATCGTGTACGCGCAGGACATCGAGGAGTGCATCGCCTCGGTGCCCGGAGTCTGCGATGTATGCGTGCATCCCGTCATGCATTCCGCCGACGGCGAGCGCACGTTTGCCTGGGTCGTGCCCGAGCAGGGCGTAACCCTCAATCCCAACGAGATCATGGAATGCGTCGAAACGTCGTACGGATGGGCATCGCGTCCCGCCTACATCGAATTCATCGACGAGCTTCCCAAGATGGGCTCGTTGCAGAAGGTCGATAAGCGCGGCTTGCGCACGCGCGCGGAAGAGATGCTCGATGCGTGGCGCGCGAAGGCGCTGAATTAGAGGGGAGTGATGGCGATGTCGATGTTCGATACGGTTCGCGAAACCGGTGTGGCGCCGTGGCAGACGATTCAAGAGCAGATACGCGACGTACTCGATCGCGCGGGCGATGCCGTGGTCATCGAGGCGAAATCGGGTTCCCTCACGGGTTCGGCGCTGCTTGGAAAGGCTCGTGCCATTCGCGATGAGCTGCTGCGACG
Organism: Denitrobacterium sp.; assembly: GCF_056180635.1. Classification (NCBI taxonomy): domain Bacteria; kingdom Bacillati; phylum Actinomycetota; class Coriobacteriia; order Eggerthellales; family Eggerthellaceae; genus Denitrobacterium; species Denitrobacterium sp. Next base: position 4,842 of record NZ_JAZZJS010000078.1, read on the forward strand.
TGGCATTCAGCCGCAGGAATTCTGCGCGTATGCCGGCACCGACGACCTGGCGGTCGCGTGCGCGCCCCTGGGCATCTCGCTGGCGGGTGGCGCGTTCTTGGGCCTCCCGAACTATCATGGCGTTGCCGAGTGGGTGCGATTCCTGCGCGAAACGGGTGCTCGGTTCATTCTGTGCGAGGGCTACCTGGTGCAGCGCCTGCAGGATGCGGCTTCCGAGGCAGGCTTGGATGTGGAGTGCATCGAGCTCACGCCATCGGGCGATGTCGTGAGCCCCACGGGCGCGCAGGCGTTCGACGATTACAAGCCGTCGTCGGAGGACGAACTCGTTACGGTGCGGTTCACCACGGGTGCGTCGGGTGTTTCCCAGGGCGTGCTTTTCACGCATACTACCTGGTGCTATGATGCGCTGCGCATCGCCTTTCTGTTCGGAGAGCGCGAGCGTGGCCGCTATTTGCAGCTCACGCCCAATACCGATGTGCAGGGAATCATCATGTGCATCGCGGCTCTTGCGCGCGATGAAGTGGTGGTGGTCTACCAGGGCAAACCCAGCAACGAGGGAATCGTCTGCTCCATCGAGCGCAATCGCATCACCGACCTTTTCCTGCCTTCGTCGCAGATGATCAAGCTCGCGATGAGCGAGGCGGCCGATATGGCCGACCTCTCCTCGCTTCAGCGTTTCGTCTATGGCGGTCAGAAGGCCGAGGCAGCCGATATCCGCGAGGCTCACGATTTTCTGGAATGCGAGCTCGTGCAGGTCTACGGCTCCACTGAAGCGGGCATGCTCACCTGGCTTTCCCCTGAAGACCACGATAGGGAGGACGACGCGGTGTTCGATTCCGCGGGCACGCCCATTCCCATTCCCGGCGTTCAGATCGAGGTGCGCGATCCGCGTACCGACGCGCCGCTTCCCGTGGGCGAAGTGGGTCATGTCATGACGAGCGGTTGCGGCGTAAACGAGCGCTCTTTGGGCGTGGATACGCCCGATGAGCTGCGCGGAGGATGGCGAGATACGCTTGATAAGGGCTATTTCGACGAAGATGGCTACTTGCATATCTGCGGCGTCGAGCGCGATGTGGTGATGTATCGCGGGTACGTCATGTACGCCTGCGAGATCGAAGAGGTCCTCGAGGGGGATGCCGGCGTAGAGCATGCGGTCGTGCATCCCGTAACGCATGCGGTCGATGGCGAGCACTTCGTCGCGTGGTGCACGCCTGCTGGTGAGGTGGCTCCCGATGTGGCGTCTCTTGCCGATTCCCTGGTCCTCGAATGCGGGCCGTGGTATCGCCCCGACGAGATTCGCGTCGTGCGCGAGATTCCCTGCCGTCGCGAAGATGGCACCTACGATAAGGGCGCTCTGCGCGAGCTCGTGGAACGCGAGGCAGCGACTGCCATGTAGGCAGGTCGCATATCAGTTTACGGAACCAAGAAGCCCCCGATGATTCATCGGGGGCTTCGTTTCATGCATGAGGTTCTGTCGTTAGCGCGCCCAGGAACCGTTTCCCAGCATGCGGAAGAATCCGTACATGCGGTCGACGCCCGTATTGTCGAGCGCGTAGGGGGAACCGGCATAGCCGCCTGCGATTTCGATGACGTGCGTGCAGCACTCCTCGATGAATTCCGGGTCGTGCGTGACCACGATCTGCAGCATGCCCTCGTCGCGCATTTCCCGCGTGAGCTTGGCGACTTCGCGCATGTGGCGCAGGTCGAGGCCGCTCGTGGGCTCGTCGTAGAGGATGACCTTCCTGTTGGCTGCGATGGCGGACGCGATGGCGACGCGCTGTTTCTGTCCGCCTGAAAGCGAGATGGGGTGGCGGTCGATAACATCGGCGAGGTTCAGCATTTCGGCGATGCGCAGGGCACGCGCCTCGTCTTTCTTCGGCATGCTGAGCAGGATTTCCTCCAGAACGCTTTCCGCGAAGAGCTGGTGCGTGACATCCTGCATGACCATGTACACGCTGTCGCTGAGCTTCTGCCCGCGATACGTTTCGCCGTCGATGTCGAGCTTGACGTTCGCCTTCTTCTGCAGCCCTGCGAGGCATTGCAGGAACGTCGACTTGCCGGCTCCGTTGCGCCCGATGAGTGCGATGATGCCGCGGCGGGGGAGCTCGAGGCTGTCGATCTTCAGCACGGAATCGTTCTTGCCGTATGCGAAGCGCATGTCGCGGATGCGTGCATGAGAGAGCTCGCACGCGTCTGATGTGCCCCTATGCCCGCTTTCCGCCAGTTTGATGGCGCGCAGGCCCATTTCGCGCATATCGGCATTGGTCATGGAACGCACTTCGTCGCCACTGAAGACGCGCTCGATGCGGCCATTCTTCACGATGACCATCGAGTCGACGATGTCGCGCAGATAGAAAATGCGATGTTCGGCGATGACGATGGTTTTGCCTTCGCTCTTCCAGCGCTCTATGACATTCTGCAGTTGGGCGATGGCTTCCATGTCCAGGTTCGACGAGGGCTCGTCGAGGACGAAGACGCTCGGCTCGATGGTGGACGCGGCTGCGCATGCGATGCGCTGGCGCTCGCCACCCGAAAGCTCGAAGACGCTGCGGTTCAGCAGCCCCTCGATTTCCAGGTCGTTGGAGATGGCGTCGATCCTGCGCACGATCTCGTCGCGCGAGATGCCCTGATTTTCGCAGGCGAAGGCCAGCTCGTTGGTGGTGTCGGTGGTGAAGAACTGGCTGCGCGGGTTCTGGAAGACGGAACCGACATGCTGCGAGATGTGGTGCAGGTCGGTTTCTGCGATGTTCATGCCCTCGACGGTAACCGTGCCCTCCATCGTTCCCTCGTGGAAATGGGGGACCAGGCCGTTGAGCATTTCGGTGATGGTGGTCTTGCCGCTACCCGATTCGCCCACGAGAAGGATGACCTCTCCGTGTTTGCCCGTGAGGTTGATGTCGCGCACGCTGGCTCGTTCGTCGCCGCCCTGATAGTGGAAGCTGACGTTGTCTATTGAAAAGGCTGTCGTGGTTGTCATAGCAGATGAAGCTCCGAACATACGTATGTGATGAAGCAGATGAGGCACAAGAGAATGCACAGCACATCTGCAGCGCGGAATCCGATTTCGCTGATGGTGGAACGGTGGACGGGTGCTCCCAGCCCACGGGTGAGCGCGGCGGCGGAAAGCTCTTCGCCGATGCGCACCGAGCTCATCATGAGGGGCACGAGCCGATACTCGAACGTAGCGGCCAGGCCCGACTTGCCAACCCTGATGCCCCGCATGCGCATGGCCGCACCGATGGCGCGGTTTTCCTCGGCAAGCGTGGGGAAGAACCTGAACATCACCGAGAGCGGGATGATGATGGCCTGCGGGACACGCATCTTTTCCAAGCCCGCCACGAGGTCGCCGACCGTCGTGGTGGTTACCAGGTAATAGAAGGCCGCAACGCCTGGCGCGAGACGGAGCATCATGCCGCTGAAGAGGAGCAGGAACACCGTCACGGCGCCCGAGGTGAGGGGCGCGAGATACATTTGGATGATTTCTGCCAGCAGGAACGCCGCAGCGTATGCCAAGGCGATCTTCGCCTTGCGCTCGAGCAGGAGGAGGATCATGGGCAGCATTGCCAGAATGGGACGCACGTAAACCATGGCTCCATTGTATCCGCCTGTGAGCAGGACAATAGCCAGGGTGAGAATAATCACCAGTTTTGTGCGCGGGTCGAGGAACCCGACTCGTTTCAGTTCGCTGGACGCCGTCATGCTATGCGATTCCCGCGCGCTCGAAGTGCTTGCGGTAGATGCGCTTGCCAATGGCGGCGCCGGCAATGCCCGATGCGAATGCCACGATGATAAGCAGCGGAATGATCCAGGGGGACATGAGGCCCGACAGGGCGTTTGCGTATTCAACGCCGTAGTTGGCGGCCTGCTGGGCGAGGTAGGAATCGCGGGTGAAGACGAACGGCATGAAGTTGCCGATGATCCACATGCCCGTGATTGCGTAGGCGATGGTGGCCTTCTTCATGCTCTGGTAGCTGCCCGAGCGAAGCACCAGTTCCGCGATGAGCGCGCAGCCGATGCAGGTGAAGAGGCTGAAATATCCCATTCCGCCCACGAGCATGAAGAGCCCCACGAGCGTGAAGAGGATGACGAGCGCGCCGAATTTATGCACGCGCGCGATGAGATACATGATGGGGATGCCTCCCAGAAGCGGCACGAACACCGCCGCAAGGGGCACGAAGATCGGGATGATGGCCAGCATGCCGGGGATGCTGGAGAGAACAATGTAGATGGCCGTGAAGATGCCTATGGTGATCAGGTCTTTCGGTTTGAGTTTTCCCTCGCTCATCTTTTCGGGTTCATTGACCGTTGCCGTATTGGTAGACATGTGATCTCTTTCCCTCGTGGGTGTGATGATTGCATGATGGGCCATAAAACTTCATTTGTGAAACCAAATGTTATTATAATGACTCGTGTTAGGGTAGCCTAATTAAAGCACACTATAGGTAAAACGCAAGCTCTTTATGCGCTGAAGCGCGTTTTGCCATGCGAAGGGGAAATGCGTATGTCCAAGAATCGCGTAATCGACCAGATGGAGGAGGAGCCGGAATCGTCGAAACGCCCCGCTTCCTCCGTGAAGGAGAAGCGAGACACGAGCGGTTGGTTCGCCACGCTTATGCGGTTTGCCTCCCGTTGCCGTGGGCGCATGCTCGCGGCAGAGCTCCTTTCCATTTGCAGCGTCTTCTCGGGGCTGGTGCCGTTCTACGCCGTGTATCGCATCATCGACGAAGCGGTTGCGGCGCCGTTGCCGGCGGGGGCGTCGTGGGAAGCCATGCTGTTCTGGGGTGCCATTGCCGTGGGGTTCTATTTCCTGCAGCAGGTGCTCTTCGCTGCTTCAACTATGAACTCGCATATCAGTGCCTACACGATCCTTGCCGATCTGCGTGCGGGCATCGCCTCGAAGCTCATGAATGCCTCGTTGGGCACGGCGCGCGCCAAGTCGATTGGCAATCTGAAGAATCTCGTCATCGACCGCATCGAGCAGATCGAGATTCCGCTCGCGCATTTCATTCCCGAACTCTCCGCCAACTTGCTTCTGGCGGTGGCTATCGTCGTGTGGCTCGTCGTCATCGATTGGCGCCTGGCGCTGGCCTGCGTCGCCACCGTGCCCATCGGCCTGCTCGTGCTGGCGCTGGGCATGCAGAGCTACTACAAGAAATACGATGGCTACCTGGAGGAGCAGGACCACGTGAATTCGGTGGTGGTGGAGTACATCGAGGGCATCCATGTGGTGAAGGCGTTCAACCAGGCCACCACGTCGTACGCGAAGTTTTCCGATGCCGTCACGAGCTTCCTCGCGTACACGCTCGATTGGATGAAGACGTCGTGGGTGGCCACGAGCGCCGCCATGTCGATCCTGCCGAGCACGCTTTTGGGCGTCGTGCCCGTGGGCGTGGCGCTTTACCTGGCGGGCGAGCTCGATCCCGCTTCCTTTGGCTTGGCGTGCATTCTGGCCATCGCCGTCGTGAAGCCCGTCACGTATCTGGGCAAGGCGTTCAACGACGTTAACCTGGTGGCGTACTGCATTACCGATGCGCGTGCGTTCCTGGAACTCCCCGAGCTGTCTCAGCCGGATGAGCCTGCGAGCGTGCGTGACTATGGCATCCAGATGCGCGATGCGCGCTTTTCCTACGCCAACGGCGTGGAAGTGCTGCATGGCGTCGACCTAGATGTTCCCGCTGGCAGCTTCACGGCGCTCGTGGGGCCCAGCGGTTCGGGCAAATCCACCATCGCGCGCATGATCGTGCGCCATTGGGACCTCGATTCCGGCTCCATCCGCATCGGTGGCACCGATGTGCGCGATATGCCCCTTTCCCAGCTTTCCAGCCTGGTGAGCGTCGTGTCGCAGGATGACTTCCTGCTCGATGGCACGTTGCGCGAGAACGTGGCGATGGGCCGCCCTGGCGCCAGCGACGAGGAGATAATGGCTGCCGCCCGCGCTGCTAGCTGCGACGAGTTCGTGAGCCGCTTGCCCTTGGGCTGGGATACGCCTGCGGGCGAGGCGGGGCATGCCCTTTCCGGTGGCGAACGCCAGCGTATCTGCATCGCGCGCGCGATTCTGAAAGATGCGCCCATCGTCATCTTCGACGAGGCTACGGCCTTTGCCGATCCGGAAAACGAGGCGCGCATCCAGCGTTCCGTCGCCCGCCTTTCCGAGGGCAAGACGCTCGTCGTCATCGCCCATCGCCTCTCCACCATCACTGCCGCCGATTGCATCTGCGTGGTAGATGGAGGCCGAATCGTCGCGCGCGGCACGCATGACGAACTGCTTGCGGAAAACGATTTGTACGCCTCGATGTGGAAGGCGCATATCGGCGCCGCAGATTGGGCAGCGGGTTCGCATGCCGAAGAGGTTGATGCCGTGAAAGGGGGCGATGCACGATGATTCGCGCGTATCGAAGGATCCTCGCCTGGGTGGGCAACCTGAAGGGTCGCGTCTACGCTGGGTTCGTACTGTCCGTATTCTCTGCGGTAGCCACGGCCATGCCGGTCTTCCTGGCGGCATGGGTGCTCGGCCAGCTGGCTGCCGACATGCATGGCGATATCGAGCTCGACGGAGGGTTCGCGTGGCTTTCGCTTGGGGCAATCGCCCTCTGCGTTCTCCTGCGCTGCGTCTTCACGTACGCGAAAGCGCGCGTGCAGGATTCGGTGGGCTATGAAACCGCTTCCCATGCCAGGATCGAAGTGGGCAATGTGCTGAAGCGCGTGCCCCTAGGCTACTTCCAGCAGGTGAAGACGGGAGACATCCTTTCCGCCGTCACGTCCAACTTGAACATGATGGAGCTTGAGGCAGTGCGTCAGGTCGACGCCGCATTGGGCGCCTACATCGAAGCGGCGATCATCGTGCTGTGGCTGCTTGTCGCGTGTCCGTTGGCGGGCATCGTCGCCATCTGCGCGATTGCACTCGTCTCGCTCACGCTCACGGCGGTGAATCGCGTGAGCGCCGCGAAGACGCCCCTGGCCAAGGATGCGACTGAGCGCCTGGCGGGCGCGACGGTGGGGTTCTATAACGGTCTGGGCACGGCGAAGGCATATGGCACCAGCGAAGCGGTGCGCCGCCCGTACGATTCGGCGGTGAAGGAACTATCCGACGCACGCATCTCAATTGAGAAGTCGTACACGCCGCCCAATGTTACCCATGGGTTCATCCTACAGGCGTCTTCGGTCGTTCTGGTAATCGCCGCAGCTGCCGCGTTCATCGCGGGGCACCTTCAGCTGTGGGAGTTCGTGACCATCGCATTCATCTCGACGACGATGTTCGCCTCGCTCATGCGTCTTACCGATTCCGCGTATCTCTTCGCGGACTTCAATGATTCGCTCGACCGCTTGGAGGCAATCGAGAACGCCACGTTCATCGATGAGGACGGTGCCGACGTTGCGCTCGATTCGCATGATATCGAATTCCGCGACGTCCATTTTGGCTATACCGACCGCGAGATTCTGCATGGCGTTTCGTTCAAGGTTTCGCAGGGCACGACCACGGCGATTGTGGGTCCCAGCGGCTCCGGTAAAACGACCATCTCGAACCTCATGGCGCGCTTCTACGATACGACCAGCGGAAGCGTTCTCGTGGGTGGGCATGACGTGCGCGAGTTCACCGTCGACAGCCTGCTGGAGAATTTCTCGATGGTCTTCCAGAACGTCTACCTGTTCAACGACACGATCGAGGCGAATATCGCCTTTGGTTCGGGCGGTGCCACGCACGAGATGGTGGTGGAAGCCGCAAAGCGTGCCCGCTGCCACGACTTCATCATGGCTCTGCCCGATGGCTATCAGACCGTGGTAGGGGCGGGCGGTTCGACGCTTTCCGGTGGCGAACGCCAGCGTATCTCCATCGCGCGAGCCCTGCTGAAAGACGCACCCATCGTCATTCTCGACGAGGCCACGGCATCTATCGACCCCGAAAACGAACGGCTCGTGCAGCAGGCGCTTTCGGAGCTCACGCTGGGCAAGACGGTCGTCGTCATCGCGCATCGCCTGGCCACCGTGGAAAATGCCGATCAGATTCTAGTTGTCGAGGCGGGCAATCTCACGCAGTGCGGCACGCATGCCGAACTCGTTGCCCAAGAGGGCACGTATCGCAGCTTCGTGCAGACGCGCGCCGAAGCCGAAGGCTGGCGCTTGGGCTAGGCCCCGTTTCCCATGCCAAGGCAAGGGCGCCCGCCTGCGAAGGGTGGGCGCCCTTCGCATTGCATATGCGGCCGGCGTTACGCTAGGGCGTGGGGTACGGTGCTTCCGCCATGCGGCATGACGAGCACGCTCGCGTTGTCGCCCATCTTCGCCACGGCTGCGCTGTAGGCGTCATCCAGGGTGGGGAAGGGCGTGAAGAAGCAGTCGCGCGCCAGCTCTTCCGGCAGGTCGCTTACCAGGAAGACGTCTGCCATCATCTGGATCTTCGCGACTGCCGCGGCTTTATGGCCGCCCAGCGCGAAGGACCTCTGCAGGCGATCGAGGATGTCGGCGGGTTCGTTCGCCTCGTGCATCCAGGTCTGGAAGGTGCTGTTCCCCAGCCCCTCGTTGCAGCGGCCGACGAGGATGATCACGCCGCCCTCTCGCACCGCGTACTTCGCGTTGTCGAGCGCCTTCTGCGTCTGGTAGAGGTTCAGGTCCTTCGGGGCGCCGCCCTGCGAATCGATGACGATGTCGGCGCGGTGCGGGATGTCGATGCGATACAGCGTGTTCAGGAACGAGCACCCCTCGCGATGGGCTGCGACGGGATCGCCCGCAAAGGCGCGAATGATGCGCTTGTCTTCGTCGAGCACCACGTTGACGATGAAATCGCAGCCCACGATGGCGCCGGCTTCCTCGATGTCCATGCGCACGGGGTTGGTTTCCAGGTTGCCTGCGCACGAGCGCTCGTCGACGATCATCGCGTGATTGTTCGCGATGGCGCTGCTTGTGGATACGCCGGGCATGATGGCCTTCACGCCGCCCGAGTAGCCTGCGAAGTAGTGGTATTCGATGTTACCCATGCAGATGACGCGGTCGGCTTCGGCTACCGTGCGGTTCACTTCCACGGGCGTGCCCGCCTTGGTGGTTCCCAGCATCACGAAGTCCTCCGACGACGAATCGATGCAGCGAATCTCGTTCCAGGCGCGTTCTCCTGCCAGGTGGCGCTGCTCTTCCTCGGTCTGCGTGCGGTGGCTGCCCAGGCCGAACACGAGCGTGATGCTATCGGGCGTAACGCCGCCGCGATATAGTTCGTCAAGAACGGCGGGAAGGGCGTCGGGCGTGGGCATGGGGCGCGTGATGTCGCTCGTGATGATGGCAACCGTTTCTCCGGGGCTCACGATGTCGCGAAGGGGCTTGCTTGCGATGGGCTCGCGCAGCGCGCGTTGCACTTCGTCAGCGCCCGTAAGCGAGACGGGCACTTCGTTGGCGGCGAGAATGCCCATGAGGTTTTCGTCGCGCACTCCGCAGCTCTGCGTGCCGTTTCCGTATCCCACTTCGACGATCATGCGGCTCCTTCCAGTGGATGAGGGTATGGAAAGGGCCCGGCATAGCGCGCGGGCCCCGATAAACAAATTGCTAGTTGCTGGTTCCCAGACCGCCCGTGGGGCCGTTGGCGGGAACGACGACGCGCACGCGGTACACGTTGGGGATGGCGCGCAGGGCGTCGACGGTTTCCTGCTTGATCTCGCTATCGAGGTCGACCACCGTGTAGGCATGCTCGTTCGCGGGTTCGCTCACCATGCGCGAGATGTTGACGTTCTCGGTGGAGAGGACGTTCGTGATCTGGCTGATCATGTTGGGAACGTTCGCGTGGAGCACGGCGATACGGCCGGCGGAGGTGCAGGGGCCCATGTCGCAATTGGAGTAGTTCACCGAATTGCGGATGATGCCATGTTCCAGGTAGTCCTTCATGGCGCTGATGGCCATGTGAGCGCAGTTTTCCTCGGCTTCGCGCGTGCAGGCGCCCATATGGGGCGTGACGATGACGTTCTTCATCTTCATGACCTCGGGATTGGCGAAGTCGGTGATGTAGAGGCCCAGCTGGCCGCTTTCCAGGGCGGCGGCGACTTCGGCCTCGTTGACGATGGTGTCACGCGCGTAGTTGATGAGCATGGCGCCCGGGTTGAGCAGGGCCAGCTGTTCCGCGCCAATCATCTTCACGGTGTCTTCCTTGGAGGGAACGTGCAGGGTGAGGTAATCGCAGCCCTTGCACATTTCGTTCAGGTCGGCATCGCGGATGACGCGGTGCGACAGCTCGTAGGCGTGCTGAACCGAGATGTACGGGTCGTAGCCATGCACTTCCATGCCCAGCGCGACGAGCGCGTTGGCAACCTTCGAACCCACGGCGCCAGTGCCCACGACGCCGACCTTGCGGCCGATTGCCTCGTGGCCCACGTATGCCTTCTTCGCCTTTTCGGCGCCCTTTGCCACGTCGGGGTCGTCCGCGTGGTCGAGCACCCACTGCTCGCCGCCGAGCGTGTTGCGCGAGTTGAGCATAATCTGGCCTACGACCAGTTCCTTTACGGCGTTAGAGTTGGCACCGGGCGCGTTGAACACGACGATGCCCTCTTTGGCGCAGCGTTCGATGGGGATGTTGTTGAATCCAGCTCCGGAGCGGGCAATGCAGCGCAGTGATTCGGGGAACTCCACATCGTGAAGACTACTCGCGCGCACGAGGATAGCGTCGGCTTCTTCCAGGTTCGTGGTGCCCTGGTAGCCGTCGCCCAAGTCGGGCGTACTATCGCGCGTGATGCCGTTTGCAATGTTGTCGACGATCTTTACGTAGCGCATACATTCCCTTTCTCTGAGGATCGAGATGCGGATAGATTCCAACAAGGATACCCCTATCATGCGCTGGGGGCCATGAAATGCACGCGAACTGCACTCCGTTGGGGTAAAGCGCATGAATCAGTCACGCGCGCGTATGTGTGCAACCGATGGGCTCTTCGTGCAGGCGCGCCATATACTAGCTGGTGGATTGGGAATGGTTTTTCGAGCATGCTACGATGACGGCGTACATACCGATGACTAAGGGAGCACGCACCATGAAACGAACTCTTCCCCTCATGGCCACCGTATGCCTTCTGGCTTCTTTGGCTGTTTCATCCAATGCCTATGCCGTGGAAATCGAAACGGCCCCCGAAGGTTCCGACGCCTCGTCGTACGAGACCGTCGACACGAACGATTACACGCCCGCGGCAACGCAGGCCGATTCTCGGAATTCGTACTCCCTTCTGGGGATTCAGTCGAACTCGGGTAGTGTCGTCTACCTTTCCATGTCGCTCGACAAGATGGTCTCGATCGAAAGCTCGAGGAGCTCCGCTTCCACGTCGGCGCTCCGTTCGGCGCTCGACCCGAACCAGGTGAGCTTGTCGCAGTTCGTCGACCTCACCGTCTCTTCGGGCCTTACGGCGGAGCAGATCGACGCATTCATCGATTCTACGTCGAACGGTCGTTCCGGTTCGCTGCATGGCATGGGCTATGCGTTCATTCGGGCCGAGCAGACGTACGGCATAAGTGCGGCGTATCTGGTGGCGCATGCCGTTCTTGAATCGGGCTGGGGCACTTCCACGCTTTCCAATGGTTATTACTACGATGGGAGCATCGCCATCGAAGGCGACACGTATGCCGCGGGCACGTACTACAACTACTTTGGCATTGGCGCCTACGACAGCAGTCCGCTTTCAGGTGGGCGCAGCATGGCGGTGCAGAATGGTTGGAATTCCCGCGAAGCCGCCATCATGGGCGGTGCCAAGTGGATTTCCACAAACTACGTCCACCGCACGCGCGACAAGTATGCTTCGCCTACGCTCTACGCGATGCGCTGGGATTACCAGCGCGCGAATGATACGGGTTCCGCCTGGCATGAATATGCTTCCGACGTGCAGTGGCCCGCGAAGATTGCCACACTCATGGATTCGGTATACGCCAAGAACAACGTCGAGCCTTCGTATGGCTATATCATCCCGTGCTACGCGGGCTCTTCCGTGCCCAATCTGAACGGCATGGTGCTCTACCGCCTCTACAACCCGAACTCGGGCGAGCATTTCTACACGTCGAGCATCGTGGAGCGTACTAATCTGGTGAATGTGGGCTGGATTCAAGAGGGGATAGGCTGGAATTCCCCCTGGAGCTCCTCCACGCCGGTATACCGCCTGTATAACCCGAATGCGGGCGATCACCATTACACCACGAGCGCTTCCGAGCGTGACGAGCTTGCCGCGCTTGGCTGGAGCTACGAGGGGATTGGCTGGTATAGCGACGACTCGAAATCGGTTGCCGTGTACCGTCAGTACAACCCCAATGCCGTTGCGGGCGCGCATAACTTCACCACGAGCGCGTCTGAGCGCGATCAGCTCGTTTCGGTGGGGTGGAACGATGAGGGAATTGCCTGGTACGGCATCAGCTAGCTGTTGATGTACGTTCCAAATAACCCTCTTCGTGAAGATATATCCACAATTTCAAAAGGGGGTTGACGGCTGCGGGGGAGACCCGTAATATACTCTCTCGCGTTGTGAAACACAGCAGTCACAACGAAGTGCTACTGGGGTATCGTATAATGGTAGTACAGCGGTTTCTGGTACCGTATGTGTGGGTTCGACTCCTGCTACCCCAGCCACAATGGCCCGTTCGTCTAGCGGTTTAGGACATCGCCCTCTCAAGGCGGAGATCACGAGTTCGAATCTCGTACGGGCTACCATGAATCACCAGGCCAGGATGCAAATCCTGGCCTTTTTGCTGTCCACGGGGAAGTGGCGCGCGTGCCAACGCGTTACATCTCTGGTTTCCACCGAGCTTTCTGCACCGGGAAGCGACCCCGAAGACTCGAGCGCCTCCTGTTCGTTACGCCGTTCCACGTCGCACAATCCTATACAGCGCCCTCGACATGAAAAACGCCCAGCGCTCCAATCGGTGCGCCGGGCGTTCTAGGTCCTCCTTATGCGTGTTCTCTACTTCACGCCGTACCAGGCGATCTTCTCGTCGTGCCAGCCAAGGGACACGAGCTTGTCGCGCTCGGCGGTGCTGGCGGTGAAGTTGTGGTTGTTCGCGAACGCGTTGGGGTTGTACTGGCGGTAGACGGGGGCGCCATCGTTGCCAGCCGTGCGCCAGCCGACGCCCTCGTAGGTCCAGCCAATGCTCACGAGCGAATCGCGCTCGTCCTTGGACAGCGTGTAGTGGTGCTCGCCGCCGTACTTGTTGTACAGGCGGTAGACCGGATCGCCCTCGACGGGCGCAACCCAGCCGACTCCCTCGTAGATCCAGCCAAGCGCAATGAGGTCATCGCGTTCGCTCGTGCTGGACGTGTAGAAGTGCTCGCCGGAGTTGGGGTTGTACAGGCGGTGCATCTCCTGGGTCGCGGGGGCGGGGGCCGTTACGGTCACCTCGCAGGTCGCGGTGGCTTCGGGATTGCTGGCGCTCTCGACGGTGATGGTGGCGCTGCCTGCGCCCACGCCGGTGACGACGCCGTCGGCCACGGTGGCAACGCCCTCGTTGGTGCTCTTCCACGTCACGGATTTGTCCGTAGCGTCGCTGGGCGATATGGTGGCGGTGAGCGTCAGGGAGTCACCGATCTTCATATTCGCGGTTTCCTGGTCGAGTTCGACGCCGGTGACGGGGATGACCTCCGTGACCTGCGCCCATTTTTCGTCAGCTTCCCACGCTTGCGGATTCACTATGGGTGTGGCGCTGGTTTCGTTGGCGCCTGCAATGACGTTCATGCCTTCGGCTATGGTAAGGCCGCCTTCGCCATAGTCAATGCAATGGTTTTCGCCGCTCATGGTAACGGATCCGCCGCTGATTGACACGGAGTTGGCGGAAATGCCGTAGTAGCCCTCGCATGTGACGATGCCGTCATTGATGACCACGTCATTGGCGCAGTACAGGCCCGCGACATCACCCGTTGCCTCGATGGAGCCGCCGTTGATCGTCAGGATACCGGCTAGGATGCCGCCCTTGTCCGTGCGTTCGCTCTCCGTCACGAGCTTGCCCTTGTTAGCGCCCGTACTCTGGGCGTAGATGGTCAGGTTGGGCCATGGGTCTGTATTCATCTGCCTGTTGGCTTCTATGCCTTCCACAGTGAGCTTGGCGTCGTCACAGAGGATGATGTTCGTGTCACCCTCGAAGTCGATGTAATGGGTGATGTCGACCTCGCCCTTGACGACGAGCCAGCCTCCGACGGTTTCCGAGTGGCTCGTGAGAACGCCGTAGCGCACGCGAGACTGTTCCTCGCCGTTCTCATCCAGATACGTGATGGGCTTGCTGGCGTATACGTAGCGCGTGGACGGCATGGTTCCCGGGAAGGTCGACCAGGTATTGCCGTCGGAGCTGACTTCGATGGCGGGCGCGGTTATCGCTCCGGTGGTTATGCCTTGCCCGTTCGCGCCGGCGCTTCCGCCCATCTCGCTAGCAGCGCCACCAGAGCCGCCCTTCAGCTCTGCCGTTCCGTCGATGACGGTCAGGTTGCCGTTGATTCCGGCTCCGCCCTTGCCGCCGTTGGCTTCTTCGGTGGCATCGCCGCCCGTGCCGCCGCCAGCCCAGATGGAAGCGCCGTTAACGACTACGTTGCCGGTGATGGCCGTACCGCCGTTTTCTTCGATTTCGAAGTCCTCGCCATTGGCGGAAAGCCTGCCTCCGCCCGTGACGGTCAACGTGTAGCCGTTCGTGTTGAGTCCGTTATCTACGAAGACCGTGACGCCTTCCGAAATCGTCACGGTTACGTCGCTCTCGAGGTAGACGCCGTCCTCGAACCAGTTGGTGGTCTCGAATTTCTGGCCGTCGGTCCACTTGGCTGCCTCGTCAGCCATTGCCTTGGAACTTGTGCCAAGCATGAGCGCCAGCGTTGCCACAATAACAATTGTGGCAACTGCCAGCAGCCTTCTAGACCCTGTTCGTTCCATGAGAATCCCCCTTGTCTTCTGATGGTGGCTGGTCATGCACTGCATTCACTCTAAGCCCCATCGGAGGAATCTCTCGTTTTGGTTGCTGAATGGTATCTTTTCGGTGACTATTATCGCTATATGGTTGGTTACGCCGTAATCGAAGGTATTGCGTACAGTAGGAGCGCAATGAGGAATGCCACGAGGGAACCCACTGCCCAGACCTTGAATTGCCGGTCCATCTTTGCGCGCTCTTCGGGGGAAGGGTCGATGGGCGCCTTTTCCGGAATGGCTATTTCGCTCTTGCCGTAGATGCTTTGGCAGATGAAGAAGATGACAAGGCCAGCGACGCACCAAATGGCACCCGTAATCATGGCGTCGGATTCGAGCTGCGTCATCATGATTGCGTAGATGATGGCGCTTATGATGCCACCAACGATGAGGCCGCGCACCTTGAAGGGGCGGTTCATTTCGGGATAGCGAAGGCGTAGGCCGATGGCCGCGCAGATGCCAATGATGTAGTAGAACAGATCGGCAAAGAGGCTCAGCGATGCGATGTAATCGAGCGTGTTGGTGCAGACGAGGATGATGGAACCCACTCCTAGTACGATGATGGCGATGTAGGGCGTGCCAAAGCGGCCGTGCACTTTCGCGAATACCCTGGGCATGGCGCCGTCGCGCGCCATGGTGAACAGATAGCGAGGTGGTACGGCAATGCTGGCGTTCAGGGTCGAGAAGTCGCCGCCGAAGGCGATGCCAGCTGCCAAGAGCGCCAGGGGAAGGCCCAGAATGCCCGCGGCTGCCATGCCCTCCGCATAGGGCGCTGCCGATTCCGCGATGGCACCCAGGCTTTCGGTGGGCGTAAGGCCGACCAGGAACCACTGGAAGAGCGCGTTTACCGCAAAGATGATGAACGGCGAGAGGATGAGCGCGCGGGGAATGTTGATGTGCGGGAATTTGATTTCCTCGCCCATGGCGCAGCAGGTCTCGAAGCCCGCGAAGCACCACCAGATAATGGCCACGCAGCCGATGAACCCAAGTCCGTCGGTGCTGCCCAGGAAATCGGGCGCCTGCACGAAGTGGGGGAGCGACACGTTGGGAATCATGGTAAGGAACCAGATGAGCGCCACGCCCCAGAAGAAGAACATGAAGGCGTTCTGCAGGCGGCCGGTGATTTTCACGCCGCGCACGTTGGTGACGATGAACGCTGCAAGTACGATGGCGGCTATCGCCGCGTCGGGGATGGGCAGGTCGATGCCCAGTGCAAGGAATAGGGTCTTCAGATAGTAGCTGAAGGCGAGCGATTCGCCGCCGGTTACCGCCACGAGGGAGATGATGAAGTTCCAGCCGGCAAGCATGCCGAAGGGGCGTCCCAGGCCTAGCGTGGCGTACTGGTACGTGCCACCTGCATAGGGCAGCGCGGCTCCCATCTCGCCGTACATGAGGGCGGGAAAGATGCTCACGAGCATCGCGACGAGCGTAGCCAGCACCACTTGCGGCCCCATCTCGCCGACGATGTTTCCTCCTGTCGTGAACAGCCCCACGCCGATTACCGTGCCAACGGTGATGGTGATGCACTCGCGCATGCCGAAGGCGCGCTTCAGGCTCGTTTGCGCTTCCTGGGGCGCAACCGCGTCTTTCATGGTCTCTCCTTATGTTCTTGGCTTTCCTTGAGTTTCGATTGGGTGGGCCAATCGCTTCCTCTCCCAAGGCGGTACTATAGTACTACAGCGCGCTATAGTGGTAGGAGAATTTGAATATTCATCCAACATCAAGGCCGAATAGTGCATATTTCTGCGTAGAAATGCGCGTATGCGATTGCGAGACGAGGTGCGCGCTTACGAAATGAACCCTTCGAGGTCCATTTGCATGAGGTAGACGTTCTCGCGCATCGATTGCGCTTCCATACGCGAGAGGTGACCCTTTTCGTACTGCTCGTGGATGATCTCGAGTTCCAGCCTTAGGCCCACGGCCTGCATTTCGTTGAAGTCCTCGTTGTACGAGGCGATTTGCTGCGTGATGGAGGGGATGCCCTGGCGCAGGCGCGCGAGCGTGCCGTGATGGGCCGCAAGCACGGAAGCAACGGTTACCGAGCTGAATTCCTTGCCGTCCAGCATCGTCTCGAGCTGCCTGATGGTGGCTTCCTCCACTTCGATCTGCAAATCGCGCATGGCGATGCGCTCGTCTTGCCTCGCGGGCCTGAAGTGGCGTTGCAGCGTTCCCGCAGCCATGTGCATGGAGCGAAAGCCCCGCTTGGCCACGCGGGCTGCGGTTCTGCGGAAGCTTCCCTGGGAATGGCGCGCGACGTTTTCCATGCGTGCGAGCCTCTTCAGGTAGTCGTAGGCCATGACGAGGTCGACCTTGTCTTCGTCCATGAGCTTGTTCACGTATTCGTCTTGGAAGCGAATCACCCATAGGCGCGCCCTGATGCCCTCGTCACGCGAACGCGGGTCGTCGATGTCGTTCTGCGACCTGATGCGCGCGATGCGGTTCAAATACGAAACGACCACCGATTGTATGGCTGCAGCGTTGTCTTCGTCGACCTGCGCATTCAGGCGCGCGATAACGCGCTGCAGGATGTCGATGCGACGCTGGGCGAAGTCGGCCTCATCGTTGGCATCTGCTGCTTCGCCCGCTGGAGCCAAGAGGGGAAGCGCGACGTTCGCCAGGATGAGCGTGCAGACGATAACGCCCGACGCCAGGAAGATGATGAGGTTGCGTTGCGGGAAGGGCGTGCCATCGGCAACCACGTAGGGCAGGCTGAACGCGATGGCCAGGGTGACGGCGCCTTTCGGGCCACCGCAGGTGGTGATGAGCGCCGAATGCAGGCGCTGCTTCCACTTTACCTTCGTGCGCCCAGCTCCGCGCCCGGCGCGGTAGTTCGTGGCCAAAAGCCAGAGGAAGCGCACTATCACGATGACGGCCGTGATGCCCAGCACCCAGCCGATGAGCTGCAGGTGGGAAACCTGCAGGCTGCCCCACATGACCTGCATGGCGCGGGGAAGCTGGAATCCCAGCATTACGAACACGATGCCGTTGATGAGATACGAGAGAAGGTCCCAGACGCTCTCGGAATTGATGTTCAGGTGCGAAATGGAGGGCCCGATGCGCTGGTCGCGGAAGCTTCCCAGGATGATGCCCGCGGTAACCACGGCAAGAACGCCGCTGAATCCGAAGGCCTCCTCCGCGGCGAGGAAGATGGCGAACGGGCTGAGGATGTCGTAGAGGATGTAGAACGTCGTGGATTCCATGCCCGAGTTTCGAATGCGGCTTTCGATGGCATGCAGGATGAGTGCCATGGCCGCGCCCACGGCAATGCCGCCTAGGAACAGGATCGAGAAGGTCGAGACGGCTTCCCCCGCCGAAAAGCCACCCGTCGTCGCGTACACCACGGCGAATTGGAAGGCGACGACGCCGGTTGCGTCGTTCAGCAGGGCCTCGCCTTGCAGCAGGGCGTTATCGTCGCGGTCGAGCTGCGCGTCTTCCGACATCGACGCGACTGCCACGGCGTCGGTGGGTCCCAGGGTGGCGCCTAGCGCAAGGGCCACGGCGAAGGGTATGGCTGGAATGAACCAGTCGATGAACAACCCCACGCTAAGCGTGATGAGCACGACGAGTCCCACGGCAAGCGAGAGGATGATGTAGCGGTTCGTCCAGAGGGCCGTCTTGTCGGCCTTCTTCGCATCGCGGAACAGCAGGGGCGCGATGAAGAGCAGCAGGAAGAAATCGGGGTCGAGGGTTGGGTCGATGGGCGAGAGGTAGAGCATGGCGCAGACCAGGCCCGTGGCGATTTGGATGAGCGGAAGCGAGACGCGGTGGATGAACTGGCCGATAACCGCGGATACGAGAATCGCCACTACCAGGATGAGAATGAACTCGAATGTCGCCAAAAGGCCCCTTCCTCGCTCCGATACGCTTTCTGCTCTTCAGTGTACTAGAAGGGTTGCGCGGCAGAGGAAATTCCCCTGGGATTTAACGCGCCTGTTCCCGAAAAGGCGTTTCGTTTGCGCGGTTTGCGCGTGTGGCGTGCGCTCAATCTGCTACCATGCATTCCCGTATGGTTTGGGTGCGTTTGCATGGGGGAAGGCGCTGCGGGCTATGGTTTTCTCGAGTCTCGTGTTCATATTCGTCTTTCTTCCCATTCACCTTGTCGTCTACTTCTTCGCCAACCGTTCGTTTCGCAACCCGTGGCTTCTTATCTCGTCGCTCGTCTTCTACGCGTGGGGTGGGCCGCAGTATGTGCCGCTCATCATGCTCGAGTCGCTTGCTAGCTGGTTTTTCGCCTTGCGCATTCAGTCGAGCGGTAGCGAGCGCGGCAAGCGTGCGATGCTCGCGGCATGCTGCATCGTCTTGCTGGGTCTGCTGGCGTATTTCAAGTACATGACGTTCCTTCTGGGGAACATCCAGTTCTTCGCGGGCGTTCCGGAAGAGATTCCGAACATACTCCTTCCCATCGGCATTTCCTTCTACACGTTCCAGCTCATTTCCTATGTGGCCGACGTGTATCACGGCCGCGTTTCCGCGCAGCCCGCGTATTGGAAGGTGCTCATGTATGCGTCGCTGTTCCATCAGTGCATCGCGGGCCCCATCATCCGCTACGAAACGGTGGAAGCGGAAATCGACAATCGCACGGTCACGCGCAAGGACGTCTTCTACGGGGTCCGGCGCTTCTGCGTTGGCCTGGCCAAGAAGGCCGTTTTGGCCAACTCGTGCGCAGAGGTGGCCGACACGCTTCTGCCCACGGGCGTGGGCGCCGTGCTTACCGAGCCCACGTTGGGGTGCTGGCTCGGCATGCTCTTCTACATGTTCCAGATCTATTTCGACTTCAGCGCGTATTCCGACATGGCCATCGGGTTGGGGCGCATGGTGGGATTCCACTACCTCGAGAACTTCAACTACCCCTATATGGCCACGTCGATCAAGGATTTCTGGCGTCGTTGGCATATCTCGCTCTCGTCGTTCTTTCGCGATTACGTCTACATCCCCCTTGGCGGCAGCCGCTGTGCCGAGGTGCTCATCGTGCGCAATTACTGCATCGTCTGGTTCCTTACGGGGCTTTGGCATGGCGCGAGCTGGAACTACATCCTATGGGGTTTGTTCTACCTGGCATTTCTTATGCTCGAGCGCTATGTCGTGAAAGATCGCATCCCCCGTGGGCTCGATCATGCCTACGCATGCCTGGTCGTGCTGGTGGGGTGGGTGCTGTTCCGCTTCGAGCACCTGGGCGAAATGTGCTCGGTGCTGGCCAACATGTTCTTCGTGGGCGGCGTTCCCCTCACGAGCATGGAAGTGGGAACGCTCTTCTTGCAGAACGTCTTCCTCATCGCGTTCTGCGTTATCGCGTGCACCAACCTGGGCAAGGTCCTTCGCCGTTCCATGTTTCGCCTGGCGAAGCGCAATCAGGCGTTCGGGGTCGCGTTCGGCATCGTCGAGGCCGCTACCCCTCCGGTCTTGCTTGCCCTCTCGGTGATTTCCCTGGCTGGGGCAACGTATAACCCGTTTATCTACTTCAGGTTCTAGGGGGCGAATCGTGGACGGAAAGCACGCTCATAATCGCGCCTCCCAAGCGCCTCGCTCCCACGCCGCGGAGCCACGCAGGCGCTTCTCCCTTTCCGCGTGCCGTGATTTCGCGGTTCGCTCGGCAATGGTCATCATCCTCGTGGGCTTCGTGGTGGGTTCGGCGTTTTTCGCACGCCCTTCCGTTTCGGAAGCCGAAAAGCGCACGCTCACGGAATTCCCCGCGTTCACGGTGGAGAGCTTTCTCGATGGGTCGTATTTCACCCAGGTGTCGCTGTGGTATTCCGACACCTTCCCCCTTCGTGAGCTGCTTGTTTCGGCTGACCAGAGCTTTAGCTCCCTGTTTGGCATTCAGCCGCAGACGCGTTTCGTCGGGGGCAACGTGCAGGCTGACGAGCTGCCCGCCGAAGGCGAGAGCGCGCCGGAGTCTTCTGCGAAGACGCAACAGCGCGAATACGTCGATGCGCCCACCGAGCAGCAGCGCGATGCCGAAGTGGAAGATAGCATCATGGATGGTCTGTACGTCGATGGCTCATCGGCATACAGCATCTACTACTTCTCGCAGAGTGCGGTGCAGAGCTATGCCGACGCCATGAATCACGCTGCTCAGGCGCTTGATGGGAAAGCCCAGGTCTATTCGCTAATCGTGCCCAATAATTCCGCGGCGCTGCTCGACGAGGACGTGCTCGCGTCGTTGGGTGGCACCGATCAGGCCCAGGCGATAAAGTACTTCTTCAGCTTGTACGACGAACGCGTCATTGGCGTCGACCCGCTTGAGAACCTTCGCGCGCATCGCGGCGAGTACATCTACTTCAAAACCGACCATCATTGGACTGAGCTCGGAGCGTACTACGCGTATCAGGAGTTTTGCGAGCAGAAGGGCATCGAGCCCGTGGATATGTTCGCATGGGAAAAGCGCGTATACGAGCCGTTTCTGGGGTCGTTCTATTCCGAACTCGGCGAAGATGCCGCTATGGCCGCCGACCCCGATTATGTGGAAGCCTACGTTCCCGCCGCCACCAACGACATGACGTACGTCACGTCTGATGGGGAAGAGCTGCAGGGTAACGTGATCATGAGCGTAGATGGGTGGAGCTCCAATAACCTCTATAGTTGCTTTATCAATGGCGACCAGGCCGAACAGCATATTACGAACCCGGAAATAACCGACGGGTCGGCCTGCCTGGTGGTGAAGGACTCGTTTGGCAACGCGTTCGTTCCCTTGCTCGTTGGGTCGTATCAGGATGTCTACGTCATCGACTACCGCTATAGCGATGCGAACATTCCCGCGTTCGTGGATGAGCACGCCATCAGCGATGTGATATTCCTGAACAACATCTCGCTTGCGGGCACGAGAAAGGTTCCTCAGCAAATCGAAGCGCTTTTGTAGGAGATTACTCTAGTCTACGGTAGACGGTATGGAAATAGCGGTAAGCGGCTAGCGTCAATGTCGAATTACCTGGGCGCTTGTGGTTGGGTCGCGTAACGGACGCAGCATGTTGGGCACGTCTCTAGCGGGTCGGTCGCAGATGCGTTGCGGGACTATTGCCCTATTCGTACAATCGAGGTCCCCGATGTTGCCTCCTCTCTGCTCTGGCAGGAGGCCAATATGTCCAAGTTTCTTCTCAGCTCTGCATGCAATGGTTCAGCTCCCGGCAAATTCGCCCATTGCTCCTTCTTCGATCGGGATGTTCTGCTCTTGCGCATGATGCGCGATCGCTTGCAAATCAGGAGGATCGTTGCCCCGGCTATGTTCGGAAAGACGTACCTCGCCCTGCAGTATGCGGCAGTCGTGTTCGGGTTCGAGCGCGTATGCTGGGTGAACGCCATGAGTCCTTGCTTCATGCGCGATTTAGACGCCGGCGCGATGGGCGAGTCGCTTTTGGAAATCGTCCCCGAGGGGCTTGTAGTGTTCGAGGACGTGCCCGCTCTGGACGAAGCGCGCGATGCGGTGTTCGAGCAGGCGTGTCGCTTCCTCGTTTCGTCGGGCGTTGAGGTCATCGTCACGACTCAGCCGTCGAGCGCCCCGCTTTCCACGTGCGATGCGTGCGATACGATTACCTCGCGCGACCTTCTGTATACCGACGAGGAACTTGCCGTTGCTCGCGCATCCGATGCGAGCGCCGGCGTCATCGAGGGTTCCCTGCAGCTTAGCGAGCGCATTCCCGGGCTGGCGCTGCGCGACGACCTTGCCCGTCAGCGTCTTCTCTCGCTCCTGTTCTGCGACGAGTCCGCGCTGGTGGCGGCATGCATCTTCGAGTGCCTCGTGTTGGGGCGGGGGAGCGTGTCCGAAATCGCCTCCGGGAACATGGAACGCTCGCTTCTCGACTATGTCGAGGCGTACTACCCGTTCGTGGAGCTGGATTCCGACGGCGGCGAATTCCACGTGCGCGGCTTTTCCGTGGACGTGGCCATCCGCGCGGCGATGCCGTATCTCAAGCGCATGGCGCACGCCGCCGGGTTCGACGACTCATCGCGCTATATCGTCCATCTAGCCGATGAACTGTTGGTTGCTGCACGCTACGAGCGCGTATCTCGCCTGATGGGCGCCGCGGTGGGCGTTCGCACGAAATCGCAATGGCTTCGCCGCCATCAGGATGCCCTCGCCGAGGCGATGGCGTTTTCGCCTATCGAGGATGTGTATGAGTCGATAGCGTTGGCGGGGCATGTCCAGAGCGAAATGCTGCGCGCCGGATCGGCCGTGCGTCGCCTGTTCGTGGGTAATGCGTTGCGTGCGTTCGACATGCTTGCACGTCTGAGCTCGAGCGAGGCGCTTGACGTGCCACATCGTCTGGCGTGCTCGTCGTTCGCGTTTCTGCATGCCGATAACGTCGACCGCGCCTGCCGCCTCCTGATGCATGGCGATTGCCACGACGTTGCCAGTTCGACGGACGCGCGCTCGTTGGCATATCGTTCGTTCTGGACGCACCTCGATGATTCCGATGGCGGCATACGCGCCGTTCTGGCGACCGCGCGCCTGTCTGGCGAAGCACGCGAGGCAAGCGCCATCGCGCTCGCATGTGCCGTGCATAATGCCAGGCTGCGCACGACCGATGCCGAGGCGGTGCGCAAGGCATGCGTATGGGCGGCGCGTTACGCGTATGGAACGGAAGTGGGGTTGTCGGGCTTCGTGCTCTTGCGCGAGCTCGTGGCCTATGCCGAATGCGAGGGGCTCTCGAATGCCGTTCGCCCGTTTCGTCCGATGGTGGAGCGCTGCGAGGCGCATATCAAGTCGCAGCAGGCGCTCTACCGTCGCAAGCACGCTTCGGAAGACGCCATGCGCGGAGCGTCGGTGGGACTCGAATCGGGGCTCACGCTCATGCGCTCCCGGCCACGTACGCCGTTGCTGCATGTCAGGCTGTTAGGTGGCTTCCAAGTGTCAATAGAGGGCGTCGACGTCGATATGACCAAGTTCTCTCGTTCCAAGGTGCGCGCTCTTCTGGCGCTTCTGGTGATCGACGCCGACAGGGACGTTCCGCGCGATGTGGTGGCCGAGCGCCTATGGCCCGATAGCGCCCCCACGAAGGCGCGCCACAACCTCAACTCCACGTATTCGCTGCTGAAGCGCGCGCTCACGCTGCCTTCGGGCGAGAATCCCTACCTCGTGCGCACGCAAAGCGTGCTTCGCATTCGCGCGGCTCTGGTGGAAAGCGACACGATGAACCTCGACGATATCTGTCGCACCATGCGCTTCAGCAGGCTCGATCCCGATGGGTACGGCCGCCTGCTCGGCGAGCTCAAGGCCGTGTACGCGGGCGAGCTGCTGCCTGGGGAAAGCTGCGATTACCTGGTCGATTTCGCGCGGAACGAGTATCGGCACCGGGCTGTGGACGCGCTTCTTTGCGCGGCCCGCGCCTTGCTTGCGCTGGGCGATGGCGATATGGCGCTGCTATTCGGGCGCCAGGCCATCGAATGGGATGCCTATCGCGAGGATTGCTATGAGATGCTCATGGGATTGCAGGCGCGCTGCGGGCAGCGTCCGGCGGCGGGGGAGACGTGGGCGCTGTACTGCCGTCGCATGCGCGATTTGGGCATGGAGCCATCAGTGCATATGAGCAGGCTCTATACGCGCCTCATCTCGTCGGCTGGCGTTGCGTAGCGCCCGCCGAAGTATCCGCTGGGCAACATTGATATTACTGTGAACCCTTCGGGTCTATGCTAGAGTGAAACTTTGGAAATATGGGGTGCAACGTTCACAAGAAAGCGGAAATCAATGGGATTATTCTCCAAGATTCTCACGATGGGCGAAGGCCGTCAGCTTAAGAAGTACGAGGGCATCGTAGATCGCATCAATTCCCTGGAAACCGATATGGAAGCGCGGAGCGACGAAGAGCTCAGGGCCCTTACGTTCGAATTCCGCAAGCGCATACAGAATGGCGAAAGCGAGAAGGACCTTCTTCCCGAAGCGTTCGCCTGCGTGAGGGAGGCCTCGAAGCGCACGCTTGGGCTGCGTCATTTCGACGTGCAGCTCATCGGCGGCATGGCGTTGAACGACGGTCAGATTGCCGAGATGAAGACGGGCGAAGGCAAAACGCTCGTATCTACGCTCGCCGGCTATCTTAACGCGCTGGGCGGCAACAACGTCCATATCGTCACCGTCAACGATTACCTGGCCAAGCGCGACAGCGAGTGGATGGGCCGCGTATACCGCTTCCTGGGCATGGAAGTGGGCCTCATTCAGAATGGCATGCGCCCCGAAGGCAAGATTCCCGCCTACAAGGCCGACGTCACGTATGGCACCAACTCCGAATTCGGCTTCGACTACCTGCGCGACAACATGGT